>CAZTZW010000069.1:0-9549 GCA_964618085.1 uncultured Elusimicrobia bacterium | reverse complement strand
CTTCTTCGCCAGGTGGAGCATGGTGTCCCAGTGGGGCTCGCCCAGCACCAGCCCGCGCGAGCAGCCGTGCGCGGCGATGACGGTGGCGCCTTCGCCGAGGGCGGTCTCGAGGCGGTCGGGGTCGCCGACGCTCTGGTCCTGGCCGATGAGCGAGAACTCGAAGCCGATGTGAGACAGGAGCGGGATGCCCAGCTCGCCCAGGCGCCGCCAGAACTTCTTGTGCTTGGGGTCGCCGGGGTTGAAGACCTGGGCGTTGGGCAGGAGCTTGACCAGGACGGCGCCGCGCTCGGCGCAGCGCTCCAGCTCGTCGAGGGCGTCGCGGCGCATGGGGTTGATGGAGACGCCGGGCAGCAGCTCCGGGTGGCGGGCGGCGGCGTCGAGGACGAAGTCGTTGGAGATGAGGAAGTCGGTGTGCGCCTCGTCCAGGCGGCCCTCGGAGTCGTAGGCGCCGTCCATGGCGAGCGCCACCGCGCGGGCGACGCGCGAGGAGCCTGCGAGCGTCTTGACCAGCTTGTCGAGGTAGCGGGCGTTGGCGGTTTCCGCATCATCCATCGGGAGGTCCTGCGTCCAACTGATGAGCCGCGCCAGCGGGCTGTTGCGCATCCGCTTGGAGAGCAGGCAGCGGTTCTCCTTCGTCGGCAGGGCCGCGACGTGGCAGTGGACGTCGGTGTGGCGCTTCAGGTCCTCGTGGCGCATGACTTCAAGGTCTCCAGGTTGGACTCGACGAAGCGCAGGCGCTCCGGCACGGACAACGTCTTGGGCAAGGGCTGCATCTTCATGCCGAGGAAGGAGACGTCGCCGGCCTCTTGGAGAGCGCTCGTCGCGGCCGCGGGCGTGAGCAGGGACTCGGGGACGACGGTCGAGAAAGGAGCGTGGGAATCGCGCCAGTCGCCGTAGAGAGGATGGGACGGCGTCGCGCCGGAGAAGAACAGCCCGCCGAGCAGTTCCGCCTCGCGGGCGCGGCGGATGTGGTCGAGCGGCCCCTGGATGGAGCGGGATTCGACGGCGGAGCGGCCCCAGTTGACGAGCAGCTGGACGGGTGTCGCTCCCGAGGACAGCCGCATGGCGACGGTCTCGTCCTCGACGCGGAGGAAGCCCTTGTCGGGAGGGTGGGCGGGCGTGAACGCGTCGCAATGCTCCACGAGCAAGGCCGCTCCGTCCCAGTCGCGGGCGCGCAGCTCCGACAGGGAGGAGGCGAAGGCCTCGAGGTTTGATTTGGCGCCCGAGCCCAGCCGAGGAGCCGAATGGATCTCGACGGCCTTCACGACGCGCTTGCCGAGGTACTTGTGCAGGTGCTCGATGACGCGGCGGGCGCCTTCGAGGAAATCCAGGGCGCGCTTGCGCCCGTCTGCGTCGGCCGAGGCCAGGCCGAAGACGGGGTCCGTCTTCAAGCGCTCGAAGGTCCCCGGCACGGTGGTCAGCACGATGGTCCAATCGGGGTGCAGAGCGTCGAGGAACCAGGCGTCGTCGAAGCGATGGAGGCGGTCCCAGTAAGGGTGCTCCAGGCCCGCGAGGCCGAGGCGCTTGAGGCCGTCGTAGTAGGCGGTCTCGGCGGCGGGGTCCCAGTCCGTATGGCAGGGAGAGGCGGCGTAGGCGCCGAGGTGGATCCGCACGCCGCATATTATAAGAATGGGGCTCGGGACGCCTAGGACTTCTGCCGCCCGCCGCGCTGGGTCTTTCGACTATCGGGACGGGGCGGGCAAGCGCTACACTGCGGGCATGCTCACGCGCTCCCTCGCCCTCCTGCTCGCGCTGGCGCTCCCCGCTTCGTCCCAGGTGCGGACGATCCTGCCCTCGGCCGTGTTCTCGGCCCCGGCGGTCCGGCTGGCGCCGCCGACGCTCGCGCCTCTCCCGCTTTCCGGTACGCTGGCGGCCCCGCTGCTGGCCCCATCGGTGGTCGTTCCCGACCTGCCGCCCGCCTTCGCCGACGGCCGGGCTCTGTTCGACGGCGCGCCCGCCGACGCCCCCGCCTCGGCCGCCGCACCCGCGTCGCCTCGCGGGGCGACGCTGCGCTTCAACGGCGTCGCCCTCAAGACGCGGCTGTTCTCCGACCAGGACAAGATCTCGGCGGCCCTCATCAAGGCCATCGACGCGACCCAGGACACGCTCGAGATCGCCATCCACGGCCTGGCCCTGCGCGAGGTGGCCGCCGCCCTCAAGCGCGCCAAGGACCGCGGCGTGAGGATCCGCATCGTCATGAACCAGACGCACGTGTTCCCCGAGAAGGAGCGCGACACGCGCTCGCCCGAGGTGCAGATGCTGCTCGACGAGGGCTTCGACATGCGCGTCTTGCGCGGCGGGGACTTGTTCGGGGTGCAGCACAACAAGATCGCGGTGTTCGACGGGAAGCTCCTGGAGACCGGTTCCTACAACTGGACGGCGGCGGCGGACCGCCAGCACTGGGAGAACGTGGTCTTTATGGACGAGGCGGACCGCGTCGCGGCCTTCGCCGCCTACTGGAAGTGGCTGTGGGAGCGCTCGACGGTCGCCGACCCGGCCAATCCGCCCGCCAAGCCCGTCCTCGAGCAGCGGCCCGACGACGAGCTGCGCCGCGGCGCGGACCTGCCGCCGGCGCCGATGCCGTCCACGCGCCGGGTGAGGTTCAACGCGGTCGAGCTGCCGGGCGAGGCGTTCTCGCCCTGGAACGCGGAGCCGGACATCATCAAGGCGCTCGACGCGGCGAAGGTCTCCATCGACGCGGCCAACTTCTCCTTCACCTCGGCGGCCATCCGCGACGCGCTGCTGCGCGCCAAGGACCGCGGCGTGGCGGTGCGCCTGGCGCTCGACGCCAACCAGTACGACTTCCTCAAGGAGATGCGCGAGCTCGTCGCGCTCGGCTTCGACGTGCGGCTCTCCAAGGGCAAGGACGGCCAGCGCGGCGTCCAGCACAACAAGATGGCGGTCCTCGATGGGAAGCTGGTGCAGACCGGCTCGCACAACTGGACGAACAACGGCCACAAGAACAACTACGAGAACGCCCTCTTCCTCGACGCCCCCGACGACGTCGCGGCCTACGCCGCCTTCTTCGAGCGCATCTGGGACCAGGGCTTCGAGCCCCCGGCGGGCGCCTCCGAGACGCACGAGTTCCTGCCCGAGGGCGCGGTGCCGGCTCCCGGCGACGCCTGGTGAGCCGCGAACGGCTCATCGAAGGCAAGATCGCGCATAAAGGCCACTTCGGCTTCATCCTCGCCTCCGACGGCGGCGCCGACGTGTTCGTGAAGGGTCCTTCGCTGCGCCTGGCGCGCGACGGCGACCGCGTGCGCGCGCGGGTGTTCGAGGAGCGCGGCGGGCGCCGAGCGGGAGAGATCCTGTCCATCGTCTCGCGCGGGCGCGACGTCGAGGTCGGCATCCTGCGCCGGGCGGGCAAGTTCTGGGCCTTGGTGCCCGAGGGCGCCGACGAGAGCGCGGCGCTGCACGTCACCGGCTTCGCCAAGGGCGTGGACCCCATGGAAGGCTGGCTGGCCTCCCTGCGCATCGAGCGCTGGCCCACCTTGGAGCGCGTCGCGGGCGGGACCGTGACGGCCCTGCTCGGGCGCCCCGACGACATGAAGGCGCGCCGCGCGGCCGTGCTGGCGTCCAAGGACATCCCGACGGAGTTCCCCGCCGCGGCCTTGGCCGAGGCCGAGACCCTGCCGCTGGAGCCCGAGCCGAGCTCGTGGGAGGGACGGCCGGAGCTCTTCGACCTGCCCGTGTTCACCATCGACGGCGCCGACGCGAAGGACTTCGACGACGCCGTCTCGCTGGAGGACCTGGGCGGGGGGAACCTGCGTCTGGGCGTGCACATCGCCGACGTCGGCCATTACGTGCGGCCGCAGTCGCCGCTCGACCAGGAGGCGGTGCGCCGCGGCACCAGCGTGTACCTGCCCGGCACCGTCATCCCGATGCTGCCGCCCAAGCTCTCCGACCACCTGTGCTCCCTGCGCCCCGACGTGCCGCGCCTGACCTTGAGCGCGTGGCTGTCCATCACCGAGGACGGCGCGGTCGGCGCGGTGAAGCTCGAGGAGACCGTCATCCGTTCCTGCCGCCGCTTCACGTACGAAGAGGTGCAGGACGTCATCGACGGCAAGCCCGTCG
Source organism: uncultured Elusimicrobia bacterium (assembly GCA_964618085.1). Lineage (GTDB taxonomy): Bacteria > Elusimicrobiota > Elusimicrobia > UBA1565 > UBA9628 > GWA2-66-18. The sequence goes on along the minus strand of CAZTZW010000069.1, from coordinate 5,475 downwards.
AGCGGGTGAGCCCGGCCGTGCGCGACGTCGTGCTGCGCATGGGCGGGCTCTCGAAGGCGCTGCACCGCGTGCGCCTGACGCGCGGCGCGCTGGACCTCGACGCGCCGGAGTACAAGGTCGAGCTCGACGCGGCGGGCGAGCCCGTCGGCATCAGCAAGCGCTCCCGCCTGTGGAGCCATCGTCTCATCGAGGAGTTCATGCTCGCGGCCAACGAGGCCGTGGCGCGTACCCTTCATAAGGCGCGCTCGCCCTTCCCCTGGCGCATCCACGAGGACCCCGATCCTCAGCGCCTGGCCGAACTGCAGGAGGAACTGGGAAAGCTCGGCATCAAGCCGTCGGTCGCCTTGGCGGCGCGGCCGGTGGAGGGTCTCCAGAGCCTGCTGAATGCCGCCAAGGGACATCCTTTCGAGGAGACCGCCAGCGTCCAACTCGTGCGCAGCCTCAAGCTCGCGCGCTACGACGTGGTCCCCGGAGGGCACTTCGGCCTGGCCTCCAAGGAGTACTGCCACTTCACCTCGCCCATCCGCCGCTATCCTGACCTTCTCGTGCACCGCGCGGTGAAGTCCCTGCTGCGCGGCAAGCCGCGCGGCCATGCCGAGGGCATCGACATGGCGGCGCTGTGCGTGCGCTGTTCGGAGCGCGAGCGCGTCGCGCAGGAAGCCGAGCGCCGCTCGGTGGACATGGCGCGGGCCAAGCTCTACGCCGCGCGCGTGGGGGAGACATTCGAGACGGTCGTGGTCAACGTGACGGCCGCGGGCGTCTTCCTGGGCCTGCCCGACACCGGCGCCGTGGGCCTGTGGCGCGGCGGGCACGGCACGATGGGTCAGCGCGTGACGGCCAAGCTCACGGCCGCCGACCCGGCCTCGGGGCGTCTGGAGTTCGAGCCCGTCCGCGGCGTGGGCATGCCGGGGAGCCTGCGCGTCACGCCCGGGAACCGAGGTCCGGCCAAGCCCGTCTTCCGTCCTAAACACGGCGGGAAAGGACCTAAACGACGCAGGTGACTTTCGTCATCTCCGTCTGAAATACGGCTGAAACACGATCCGGGCATGCTGTGGGGGAAGTCGGAGGTACCCACAACATGAACATGGTTCTCGTCGCCGGCACCCTCCCGTACGCGCCCCTCGCCATGGGCGACGGCGGTCTGCTCTACCTCGCCATCATCGCCGTCGCGGGCGCGGTCCTCGTCGGCACCGGCGCGGTCATGACGCGCAAGCACGCGCCCCGCTCGTGCCCCGTCCGCCGCCACCACTACGCCGCAGGCCCCCGCTGACGCCTACGCGCCGACCCGCGGGAGGTCTTCCCAGCGGGTCGTCCAGCAAGGCGAGCGGCTCTCCGACTTGGGCGCCCACGTCCGCCAGTTCGCCGTCGCGGCGTAGCGCAGGGTCCCCGCCCCCAAGGACGCGTTGAGACGGTCCACCGCCTTGTTGCGCCGGGCCGCGCGCTCGGCGCTCCCGTCGTCGAAGAGCTCGGACTGGGGCGATTCGGCGGGCACGAGCCAGTTGAGGACGATGCCCGCCTTCTTGTGGCGGCGGCCTTCCACGAACAACCCCTCGAGCAGGCCCACGGCGGTCTTCAGGAGGACCGCGCCGTCGTTGGTGGGCGTCAGGCGCGCGCTCGCGGAGGCGAAGTCCTCCACGCCCTCTTCCCTCCAGCCGGTGTAGACGCGCAGCTCTCCGGCGGCCAGGGCGTGGCGGCGCAGGCGCTCGGACGCCTGGGCGGCGAAGGTGGCGACGGCGCCGCGCAGGGGCTCCAGCGACGTCACGGGCGCGCCGAAGGAGCGCGAGACCGTGACGGATTGGCGGGGCGGCGGGGCGTCGGCCAGGCGCAGGCAGGGCGTGCCGCGCAGCTCCCAGGCGAGCTTCAAGCCGCCGATGCCCAGTACCTTGCGCGCGAGCGGGTCGGCCATCTCGGCGAGGTCGAGCGCGGAGCGGACGCCGTAGGACGACAGGCGCTCCGCCAGGCGCCGGCCGATGCCCCAGACGTGTCCCGCGGGCGTCGCGTGCAGGACGAGGGCGCGTTCGTCCGCGTCGAGCAAAGAGAGCGCGCCGCCGAGCTTCTTGGCCTTGTCCGCGGCGAGCTTGGCCAGGGTCTTGCTCGGCGCCAGGCCCACGGAGACCGGGACCCCGGTCCAGCGCATGACGTCCGCGCGCAGGCGCTTCGCCAGGGCCACGGCGTCGACGCCGTCGGGGAAGGTCAGGAACGACTCGTCGATGGAATAGTTCTCGATCTCGGGGGAATGCCGCGCGAGGACCTCGCCCACGCGGCGCGAGAAGTCCACGTACAGCTCGTGGTTGGCGGAGAGGCAGACGACCTTGTGCTCGGCGACGATGGCCCGCACCTCGAACATGGGCGCGCCCATGGGGATGTCGAGGGCCTTCGCTTCCTCGGAGCGCGAGATGACGCATCCGTCGTTGCCCGACATCACGACCACGGGGCGGCCCTCCAGCTCCGGGCGGAACACCCGCTCGCAGGACACGAAGAAGTTGTTGCAGTCGACCAAGGCGAGCACGCTCACGGCTGGCGCACCACCCAGGCGACGACGCCCCACAGCTCCACGCCGTCGTCCTCGCGCCAGCCCGGGGGCAGGCGGCGCACCACCAGCTCGCCGCGCACGACGGCCACGATGACGCGGCCCGGGGCCGGGGGTTCGGCCCGGTCCACCACGAGCAGGTCGCCGTCCTTGACGTCCGCCTCGGGCGAGGCGCCGGAGGCCCGCAGGAAGAAGGTCGCGGCCGGGCGCGCGATGAGCCGCTTGTCGAGGCTCAGTACGGCGTCGTCGTAGTCTTCGGGGGCGACGAACATGCCCCACTAGGATAGTCGAACACCCGTACTACGTCAAGCCCGTCCCGGGAAAGCGGAAGGCCCCCGCTCGCGCGGAGGCCTTCATGCGGGCCGGCCGACGCTTTAGAGGTCGGGGCCGAAGCCGAGCTCGCGCTCGAGGTCGTCCTCGGGCAGGCCGTGCCGGCGGCTCTTCGGGAGCCGCTCGTTGGGGAGGATGGGGTTCCAGGCGCCGCTGCGGGGGTCGCGCGTGCCGTCGAACAGGCCGCGCATGTCGTCCTCGCTGGCGGGGGCGGCGGCGCGGGGCTGCTGGGGGCCGTCGTTGGGGGCGGAGAGGCGCATCACCGAGTCGGGCAGGACGGCGGCGAAGGGGCTGCGGGCGTTCTCGCGGCCGGCGTCCATGCCGACGGCGGGAAGGGCCTGGCGGGCGGCGAGCGGGACGGCTTCCGTAACGGGCGCGGAGGCCGGCGCGGCGAAGACGACGTTCGGGGTCAGGATGGGGGCCGGCAAGGTCACGCCGTGGCCCGCGAGGGGGCCGCTGAGCGGAGAGGGGAGGATGGTGGGCAAGCCGATGAGCGGGTTGATGCGCGTCGGGATGGGGGCCATGCGGACCATCGCGGAGGCGGGAGCGGCGGACAGCGCGGCGAGGACGGCGAGGACAAAGACTTTCATTTCAGTTCTTCCTTCTCGGTGATGCGGCGTATATAGGATAGCGGGGACCTATGCCTTGGACCCATGAGAGTGGTCAAGGCTTGTAATTGATGGCAGTCAAAGGACTTAGGGCCCAGCCGCCCGCGGACCATGTGGTCCGCGGGCCGGCCGCGGCGAAGCCTACCGCAGCCCGAGCTCCTTCTCCAGGTCGTCCTCGGGCAAGGTGAGGCTGCGGCCGTCGAAGAGGTACGCCAGGTGCGGAGCGGTCTTCTCGGCCTTCTTCGTCTTCTTCTCCGGAGCCTTCACGGCTTCTTCGAGACGCGTCTTCATCGGTAGGAGGAGACGGACTTCGAAGGGCAGCTCCCGCTCCGCGTCCACTCGCAGAGCCGGCAAGGGCGAGTCCGACGGGGCGCCGAAGGCGACGGGATACGCCGGCGCCGCGACGGCGAGTTCAGGACGGGGGGCCAGGGCGGGGATGGCGGCGGTGAGCCGGGCCTCGGGCATGACCAGCGGCGACGGCAGGCGCGCCGGCGACAACGGCAGGCCCGTGACGGGGTTGGGCAGGACGCGCGGGACTCCCGTGAACGGGAGCGTACGCGGGACGACGATGGTCTGCGAGGCCGCCGCGACGGAGAGCAGCGCGGGGGCTAGGAGGCCTATCAGGATGCTTTTCATGGCGTTCCTCCTTCACGACTCCTCAGGCGTTAGGAGTCAACGCAACGAAAAGGCCTAGAACGCGTCGGTGTCGAGGAGGATGGTCACCGGTCCGTCGTTGACCGACTCGACGTCCATGTGGGCGCCGAACTCCCCGGTGGCCGTGCGCAGGCCGGAAGCCGCGAGCAGGGCGGCGAAGCGCTCGTACAGCGGCTTGGCGGCTTCGGGCTTGGCCGCGCCGGTGAAGTCCGGACGGCGGCCGCCTTTGACCGAGCCGTACAAGGTGAACTGGGAGATGACGAGGAGTTCGCCCCTCACGTCGAGCACGCTGCGGTCGAACTTGCAGTCGTCGTTGGAGAAGACGCGCAGGTTCAGGAGCTTGTCGGCGAGCTTCTGGGTCTTCTCCTCGTCGTCGCTCGGTCCAACGCCGAGAAGGATGAGAAGGCCCGGGCCGATCTCTCGGCGCCGGGACTTGTCGATGACGACGGAGGCGCGCGTCACGCGCGTCGCGACCGCCCTCACGGCGTCTCCTTGACCGTCATGGGGCGATTGTCTATCTTTGGAGCCCGCCCGTACAATGCGACTGTTCATCGCCGTCGCCGCCGACGAGGAAGTCCGCGCCGAAGCCGCGGGCGTCGTCGCGCGCCTCAAGAAGCTCCCGGGGGACTTCCGTTGGGTGGACCCGCGCGACATGCACGTCACGCTCCGCTTCCTGGGCGAGACGCCGGAGGAGGAACTGCCGAAGGTCGAGGCCCTGATGCGCGAGGCGGCGGCGAAGGCGAAGCCCTTCGAGATGCGCTACGGCGGGGTGGGCGCGTTCGACGCTCTGGAAGAGCCGCGTGTGGTCTGGCTCGGCGTCGACGAGGGCAAGGGACCGCTCGAGGCCTTGGCGGCCGCGCTGAAGCGCGACGAGCCGCGGCCGTACTCGCCCCACCTGACCATCGGACGCAACCGCCGCGAGAGCGTCCCGCCGGAGTTCGTCGCCGGCCTGAAGGCCCAGCCTTCTCTCGGCCTGCGCCGCGGGGTGACCAAGATCAGCCTCTACGCCAGCAAGCCCGCGCCCTTCGGCCACACCTACGAGATACTCAGCGAGGCCGGGCTCGGCTAGAGCGGCTCCCAGACGGTCCCGCGGCGTCTGAAGCCCGGGACGTCCGGGTGCAGCATCTCGACCAGGCCCTCGACCGCCTCGGCGGCGCGCGGGCCCGGGCGGTTGAAGTAGGCGTTGCCGTCGGCGAGATAGGCGCGTTTGGTCTTGACCGCTCGTAAGGCCGCGAAGGCGGGGTGCTTGGTCATGGCGCCGAGGTCGCCGCGCGTCCGCTTCAGGTCGAAGCCGCAGGGCGCGATGACGAGGACGTCGGGGTCGGCCTTCGTCAGGTCCTCCCACGTCATCAC
>CAZTZW010000068.1:0-9606 GCA_964618085.1 uncultured Elusimicrobia bacterium | reverse complement strand
GACCCGCTCTTCCTCGGCCGCATCGAAGGCGCCGGCCTGTACTGGCACTTCGTCGACGTCGTCTGGATCTTCCTCTTCCCGGCCCTCTATCTCTTATAGGAGCGACCCCCATGGCTGACCACGCTTCCGCTCACGACGACCACGCGCCCAACGTGAAGCTGTACATGGCGGTCTTCGCCGCCCTCATGGTCCTGACCGTGGTCACGGTGTGGATCTCCAAGTTCCACCTCTCCATCGGCCAGGCCGTCGCGCTCGGCATGTTCGTCGCCAGCGTCAAGGCCGGCCTCGTGGCCGCCGTCTTCATGCACCTGTGGGGCGAGAAGAAGCTCATCTTCTACGCGCTCGGCCTGACCGTGTTCTTCGGGGCCTTCATGATCATCGGCCTCATCGATTCCCGCCTCACGTCCCCCAAGGTCACCGCGCCGGTGAACGTGAAGGAGCAGGGCCCGGCGCACGCGCCCGCGCACGGCGAGCACGCCGCGCCCGCGGAGCACAAGGCTCCGGCCGCCGGAGCCCGCCACTGATGTCGCTGAAGCACTTCCACCTCTTCTTCCTCGCGACCGTGCTGGCGATGCTCGCCGTCACGGGCTCCTGGGCCGCCGGCTTCAACCCCGCCGGGCTCGAGACCCCCTGGCTGCTCAAGGCCTCATTGCTGGGGGCCCTCCTGACGACGCCCTACGGCGTCTGGTTCTGGCGCAAGGCCAAGGAGCTCCGCTGAGCATGAGCCTCGCCCCCCTCGCGAGCCTGCTCGCCGGGTCCGCCGCCGCCTGCGCCACGTGCTTCGGCCAGTCCGACGGCTCGGGACTCTACGACGGCATCTGGTGGGGCATCGTCCTCCTCCTGGGCGTCACCTTCGCGCTCGTGGGCGGCTTCGCCTGGACGCTGTGGCGCGTCGAGAAGGCGCGCCTGCGGGCGGAGAACGCGTGATCGCCGCGACCGCCCCCGCCGCGCGCGCCGAGACGGCCGCCCCCGACGCCCTGTTCGCCGGCTGGTCCGCCGCGACCGCCGCCTCCGCGCTCTTCCTGCTCGCCGCCGGCGGCATGGTCACCTCCACCGGCTCGGGCCTCGCCGTGCCCGACTGGCCCCTCTCCTTCGGCCAGGTCATGCCGCGCATGACCGGCGGCGTGTTCTACGAGCACGGCCACCGCTTGGTCGCCGGCGCGGTCGCCTTGATGTCCCTGGCGCAGGCCGTCCTGTCCTGGCGCGAGCGCGTGCCCGCCGAGGCCAAGGCCCTGTGCCGCTGGGCCGCGGGCCTCATCATCGTCCAGGCACTGCTCGGCGGACTGACCGTCCTCCTGCGCCTGCCCCCCGCCGTCTCCATCAGCCACGCGTGCCTCGGACAGACCGTGTTCTGCCTCCTGCTCGCCAGCGCGGTGTGCTCGACTCCCGCCTACATCGCCCTCCCGCGCGACGCGAAGGCCGGCCGCACCTTCATCCTCGCCTCCGTCGCGCTCGCCGCCGCCTTCCTCCAGCTCGTCCTGGGGGCGCTCCTGCGCCACACCGGCGTCGCCGTCCCCCTGCACGTGCTGTGGGCCTTCGCCGTCCTCCTCCTGGCGTCGGCGGCCGCCTTCACCGCCTTCTACCGCGGGCCGGCCTCGCTGCGCGGCGCGGCCTGGGCCGTGGCCCTCGTCGTCCCCGTCCAGCTCGCGCTGGGCCTGCTGGCCTACCGCATCCGCCTGGACTCGACCATGGTCGTCGATTTCCGCACCGCCGCCCTGTGGCGCACGGCCCATCTCGTGGGCGGCGCGCTGACCTTGGGCTCCTTGCTCGTCCTGTCCCTGCGCGCCCGGAGGCTGGCCCGGTGAAGGACCTCCTCGCGCTGACCAAGCCGCGCATCTCCATGCTGGTCGCGCTCACCGCGGCCTTCGGCTGGGCCGTGGCCGGCGGGCATATGACCTTCGCCTTCTGGGGCATGCTCGCCGGCGTCACCTTGGCCTCCGCGGCCTGCGGCGCGCTCAACCAGTACGTCGAGCGCGCCGAGGACGCCCTGATGCGCCGGACCAAGACCCGGCCCCTGCCGACCGGCCGAGTGACCCCGCCGGCCGCGCTCGCCCTCGGGCTCGTCATGGCCGCGTCCGGGCCGGCGCTCGTCTGGGCCGCCTGCGGCGCCTTGGCCGCCGGGCTCACGGCCCTGACCATCGTCTTGTACGTCCTCGTCTACACGCCCCTCAAGAAGGTCACGCCGCAGACGACCTGGGTCGGCGCCGCCGCGGGCGCCATGCCCCCCCTCATCGGCTGGGCCGGCGCGGCCGGCGGCCTCGACGCCCGCGCTTGGGCCCTGTTCGGCATCCAGTTCCTCTGGCAGATCCCCCACTTCCTCGCGCTCTTCTGGATGTACCGCGACGAGTACGCCGCCGCCGGCTTCAAGGTCATGCCCGTCGTCCACCCCGACGGCGGCACCACCTCCATCCAGATCGCGCTCCACTCCTTCACCTTGCTGCCGGCGACCTTGCTGCCGGTCTACCTCGGCATGGCCGGCAAGGGCTACGGCCTGCCCGCCCTGCTCGTGTCCACGGCCTTCCTCGGCCTGGGGATGAAGGCCAGCTGGACCATGGCCTTGCCCGATACGCGCCGTCTTTTCCTCGCGTCGCTCGCTTATCTGCCGCTCATCTTCGGGATGCTGCTATTCGGAGGCGTCTGAACATGAAACGTTCTCTCCTCGTCCTCGCCGCACTCGCTCTCTCGGCCTGCAACGGCCAGACGCCCTCGACCGACCCGGTCGTGCGCGGCGAGCGCTACTTCAACGGCCTGGGCTGCGTGAAATGCCACCAGGTCGCCGACAAGGGCCACGCCTGGGGCCCGGACCTGACCATGGTCGGCTTCCGCAAGTCGGCCGAGTGGCTCGACACATGGCTCAAGGACCCCCACGGGTGGAACCAGAAGACCGTCATGCCCGACTTCAACCTGACCGACGAGGCGCGCAAGGACCTCGTCGCCTATCTGTCGGCGCAGAAGGGCCAGGCCTGGCCCGAGCGCCCGTGGCTGACCGCGCACGCCAAGACTCTGCCCAAGGCCGAGCAGGGCCGCATCATCTTCGAGAAGGCCGGCTGCGTCACCTGCCACGGCCTCGGCGGCGACGGCGGCTACCCGAACAACAACGTGGCCGGCGGCCTCATCCCCGCTCTGAAGCTGGTCTCCGAGGGCTACACGCGCCAGGAGCTGCTCCAGAAGATCAAGGACGGCGCCGTGCCCATCCCGACCGACTCCAGGCAGCCCCTGCCCCTGCTCGTGATGCCCAAGTGGAAGGAGCAGCTCAAGGACGCCGAGATCGACGCCGTCGTCGACTACCTCTTCACCCTCAAGCCCAAGGGCCCCGCCGGCAAGCCCGCCGCCGACGACTTCTGACCGCCGTCCGGCGTCCGCAAAGAAAGAGGCCCCGCGCTCTCGCGCGGGGCCTCTTTCTTTGACGCGGACGACGGGCTCAGCAGGAATTCCCGTCGCAGGTCGGAACCTGGACCGTTCCGGTCTTGCCGCTCGAGATGAGGGTGCACTCCTTGCGCTTCTCGTCCCAGCTCAGGTTGTACTCCCGGATGGTGACCAAGGTCTCGAAGGCGTTCTCTTCGCAGCGGATCTTCTGGGGCGCGTCGGCCACGCAGCGCCCCCCCTGCGCGTGGGACCACAACGTGCCGACGCAGAGGACGCGTCGCTGAGGAGCGCGGGGCTGGAGCTCCGAGGGCCGGTGGCAACAGGCGGGCGCCGCGGCGTCCTGCGCGGCGACCGGAGCAGCGAGAAGCAACGTGAGCGAAGAGAGCATCGACAGCAGGACGGTCTTCATCGGTACCTCCGTAGGGTGAGCCGCGCATGGGCCTTCTGCGCGTCGGTGGCGGCCGCGGAGGCCAAGGTCGCCTCCGCCATAGCCCGGTTCGGCGCGGCGAAGACGCGCGCGTCGGCCTTGGGCAGGCCGAGGGCCCGGCGGCGCGCGTCGTCGAGCCGGAAATAGGCGCGGCCGTCCATGATGCGCCCGTCGGCCAGGACGACCTCGGAATCGAGGCTCGCGGCGTAGCCGCCTCCCGGCAGGGCCAGGAAGCGCTCGACGAAGGCCAAGGTGCGCTTCGCGGCCGCCGGGTCGAGTCCCGAGAGGGCCTTCACGGCCGCGGCCTGGTCGCCCAGCAGGCGCTCGTACTCGGGCTCCTCGCTCGAGGCGTCCGCGTACCGGTAGAAGCCGCCCCACGCCGGGTCCTCGAGCTTGAGGGCCTTGGGCAGTTCGGCCGCCGTCAGCGCCGTCCAGGGCGGGAAATAGGGAGCGTTCGCGGGGCGGGGGCCGGTCGCGCGCCAAGGCCGCCGTCCCTCGGTCTCGGCCGTGGCGGCGGCCTTCGCCATGCCCCCGGCGAGCACCACGTCTACGAACGCCTTGAACATGGGGCAGCTCATCCCGGTCCCGGCGATGACCAGCCGGCGGTCGGGCAGGAGCAGAGCCGTGGTCGGGTAGCCGCGGTGGTAGAGCGCCGCGAGTTCCGGGCGCTCCTCCGCGTCGGCGCGCACCGCCACGAGCTTCTCCTTCACCAATGCGGCGCACGCGGGGTCGCCGTAGACGTTCTCCTCCATCCAGCGCCCGTGGCGCGACCAGGAGGGGTTGTTTTGGTGCCGGCCGTGCTTGGCCGCGGGGGGGGCGCGCGCGAACGGGGGGGCGCCCCCCGGCTCCAAATACACCATGGCGGGGCGGGGCCCGCGCACGGCCGGCCGCTCCGCGGCGGCGCGCGAACCCCAGCGGCCGAACATGAAGTCGGGCATGTCCCCGCCGCCCAGAGCGATGAGGCCGGCGGCCAGGGCGCAGGCCGTGGTCACGCCGCCCATGGCGATCATGGACGTGGCGTGGGCGCGCTTGGAACGGGCCTTCTGCTCGTCGGTCCTCGTGTCTTCTTTCATCGTCCGTCCAGTCGGCGGAACAGCTCGCCGGGGTTCTCCGTGGGCAGGCCGCAGGCCCCGCCCTCGCACAGGTAGGCGCGGGCCTTCTCGCCGAGCGACATCTCGGCGACGGCCGGCAGGAGGGCCGCGGCCGCTCCCTGCGTCTTGGCCGTGAAGCCGGCGACGCTCACGCCGGGGCGCAGCTTGGCGCGCACGGCTTTGAGCATCTCGGTGCCGCCCGGCAGCTCCAGCCCCGCGACGACCACGAGGCGGGAGGGCCCCAGCGCCCGGTCGAGCGCGCAGGCCAGGTATGGCAGAGCGGACGGCCGCTCGCTCAGGCGGCCGCCGAAACGCTCCAGCGCGCCGTCGGCGAAGTCGCGCAAGGACTTGCGCCCCGTCAGCTCGTGGAGGCGCAGGCAGACGTCGGCGAGCACCGAGGTCGGCGCGGGCTCGACGCCGTCATGGTCCTCGATGGCGCGCGCGATGAGCTCCGGCGCGGCGCCTTGGGCGGTGAGAAAGACCCCTCCGCCGGGCGCGGCGAAGCGGGAGACGGCCTCTTCGGCCAGGTCCAGCGCCCAGGAGAGGCGCGCCGGGTCGAAGCCCGCCTCATAAAGGTCCACGAGGCCCTGGGCGAGGTAGGCGTAATCGTCGGCCATGCCGGAGATGGCGGCGTCGCCGTCGCGCCAGCGATGGAGGAGGGCCTTGCCGCTCTTGTCGGCCAGCTTCGCGCGCAGGAAATCGGCCGCGCCATCGGCCAGCTTGCGGTACTCCTCGACGCCGGTCGCGCAGTAGGCGCGGGAGAGCCCGGTCAGGGCCAGGCCGTTCCAGGAGGTCAGGACCTTGTCGTCGAGGGACGGGCGCGGCCGGGACTCGCGGTCGGCGCGCAGGCGCTCGCGCGCGGCCGCGGCGCGCTCCTCCGGCATCGCCGCGGGGTCCGCGTCGTAAGGGATGCTCCGGCCCGCGAACTCGCCGTGCGGGTCGTGGAGGGCGTTGCCGTCGGGCTTGACCGCGTAGCGGGCGTTGAAGGCGGGCGCGTCGCCGGCCAGCGAATCCACGACCTCGTCGGGAGACCACAGGTAGAAGGCGCCCTCGGCCTTCGCGTGCGGGTCTGTCTCGCCCGGCGGCAGGCTGTCGGCGTCCTCCGCCGAGAAGAACGCCCCCTCGGGGTGCCGCAGGTCGCGCTTGAGGTAGGCGACGGTGCGATCGAGCAGGCGGCGCAGTTCGGCGTCGGGCTTGTACAGGAGCGCGTCGCCCAGGTTCTCGAGCAGCTGGGCGTTGTCGTAGAGCATCTTCTCGAAGTGCGGGACGCGCCACTGCTCGTCGGTCGAGTAGCGGTGCAGGCCGCCGCCCACCTGGTCGTAGACCCCGCCGCGGCCCATGGCGCGCAGCGTGGAGAGGGCGATGCCGGCCGCCGCGTCGTCGTCGCCGCGCGCGGCCAGCCGCAGGAGCAGGCGCTGATAGGACGGCATCGGGAACTTGGGAGAGCCGCCGAAGCCGCCGTGAACCGCGTCGTGCGCGCCCTGGAGCGCGGCCAGGGCCTTGGCGAGGACCTCTCGCCCGGGCTTGCCGCGCTCGCCTTCGGCCGCCAGGTACTGGCTCACCGACGCCGCCATGCGGTCCGCGTCGCCGTCGATGTCGGAGCGTCGGTCGCGCCACAGCTCGGAGATGCGCGCCAGCAGCTGCGGCCAGCCCGGCCGCCCCCAGCGAGAGTCGGGCGGGTAGTAGGTCCCGCCGAAGAAGGGCTTCAGCGACGGCGTCAGGAAGGCGTTGAGCGGCCAGCCGCCCTGCCCCGTCATCGCCTGGATGGCCGTCATGTAGACCTTGTCCACGTCCGGCCGCTCTTCGCGGTCGAGCTTGATGCAGATGAAGTGGCGGTTCATCACCTCGGCGACGGAGTCCACGGCGAAGCTCTCGCGCTCCATGACGTGGCACCAGTGGCAGGTGGAGTAGCCGATGGAGAGGAGGATGGGCTTGTCCTCCTTGCGCGCCGCGGCGAAGGCCTCCTCCCCCCACGGACGCCAGTCCACGGGGTTGTCCTTGTGCTGGAGCAGGTACGGGCTCTTCTCCGACGCGAGGCGGTTCGCCACGCGGGGATTATCCCATTACCGGCGGGCGCGGGTCAAAAACGCCCGGCGAGGAAGGCGCCGGCGCGCACGCAGGCCAGGCCCGCGACGGCGCTCAAGGCGACGTACAGGAACGCCCGCCCGCCCTGGTCCGCCTTGAGCAGGCCCGAGGCGTCGAGCATGAGGGCGGAGAAGGTGGTGAAGGCGCCGCAGAAGCCCGAGATCAGGACGACTCGCGCCTGCGGGCTCAGGCGCCCCGAGAGGCCCTCCACGGCTCCCGCGAGCAGGCAGCCCAGGAGGTTCACCGCGAGGATGCCCCACGGCAAGGACGCGCCCGCGGCGCGCTGGACGGCGCCGGCCAAGGCGTAGCGGGCGAAGCCGCCCGCGAGGCTCCCCGCCGCCAGACCGACCGCCAGACCCGGAGTCATCGGGCGTATCCTACCAGAATCGGGATGAGGGGCTGCGCTGGGGCTTTCGTCCTATTTCCCCGTGGGCCTCTTTATCACTCCATGCGGTCCCATGGACCGTCACGTCGGACGCCCCGCAGTTGCTACAGTAGGCTATGCTCCTCGCGCTCCTCCTCGCCGCCGCGTCCTCGGCCGAGACCTTCATCCCCCCCGCCGCCGACGCCTTCGTGCTCGCCGAGCGCGACCACGGGCGCGACCGGCGCAGGGGCGACGACCGCTGGGACCGCCGCAACGATCATCGCCGGCGCGACCACCGGCCGGATGCCCGCCCGCCGCGCGTCATCGTGGTCCCCGTCCCGGTCCCCATCCAGCCCCAGCCTCCGCGCGAGCGCGACTACATCTACGAAGAGACGCCTCAGGCCGAGCCGGCCCCCGCCATCCCCGCCCCGGAGGTGTCGTTCGTCAGCCCGGACGGTACCCGGCGGGTACGCATCGCCGGGACGAACCGCGACGCGTTCCTCTACGGCGGGCCCGCCGACCCGGCCTTCCCGCCGCGCGCCCTGGCCTCGCACGTGACGGAGGTCCGGTTCGAGCGGAACATCGACGGCGCGCTCGAGATCTTCCTCGTCATCGAAAAGGTCGTCAACGGCCAGGTCGTGCGCTACCACGGCCACTTCGACGCCTCCGGCACCTCGCTCATCCCCGCCGCCCCGACCGGCCTGCAGATGCACTCGCAGGCGCTTCCCGGCGGCTTGCCCGTCTACCGCCAGCTCGAGGCCTCCCTCCTCCCGCGCTGAGCGCTTCCGGGGAGCAGTCTCCCCGTCGAGAGAGGGCGGATAAGTCGTATAATCTCCCTATGGCAGTCGATGCGAAGTTCGTGCTCACGGGCGCAAAGCGGGTCGTCGACGACCGCCCCATGTACGCCCAGGTGGTCGTCACCGACGACTGCAACCTGACGTGTTCGTACTGCGACGAGTACACGCCGGGCGCTCCCATCATCCCCCTGGAGACGCTCAAGGCCCGCATCGACAAGCTCGACGACCTCGGGGTGCTGGTCTACGACTTCCTCGGCGGCGAGACGATGATGCACCCGGACATCGCGCAGTTGGTCAAGCACGTGAAGTCCAAGCGCGGCGGCTCGAACCTGGCGACCATCATCACGAACGGCTTCCTCCTCACCAAGAAGAACATCTTGGACTTGAACGAAGCCGGGTTAGACTTCATGCAGGTCTCGGTGGACACCCTTCACCCGACCGACTGGTCCGACAAGTCGTTGAAGTCCGTCCTCCCCAAGCTCAAGCTCCTGGCCGAGACCGCGAAGTTCCAGGTCGAGATCCAGTCCGTCTTGAATGAAGAGAATCTCAACAACTACGACGAGTTCCGCGCCACGCTCAAGGAACTCCCCTTCGCCTTCGGCTTCTCCATCATGCACGGCAAGGGCGGGCAGATCGCCATCAAGGGCGAGCAGTACCTGAAGCTGCTCGACAAGTACGGCGTGTTCGAGGGCGTGAACTTCTACGGCGACCATCTCAAAGAGATGCTCCGCGGCGATTTCTCGCGCCCATGGAAGTGCCTCGGCGGCTACAAATTCCTGTACGTGACCGCGGCGGGCGCCATCCAGTGGTGCGCGCAGCAGCGCGGCGTCTCGCTCGACCTGATGGAGACGACCCCCGCCCGCCTCACGACCAACAACGTGCACAAGCCCTGCGAGGCCGGCTGCTCGCTGGGCTGCGTGCGCATGGTCAGCCACACCTTGGGAGAGCCGCTCAAGACCTTCGGGGCCAGCGTCAAGCTGGCCGTCGGCATGTCCTCGCCGAAGAAGGCCGAGCCCGCGACCGCGGCCTCCTGCTCGAAGACGCCGGCCGGCGTCTGAGACCCCTGGCGGTTCCCGCTTCGGGCTGTTAGACTTAGTCCCCCCATGACCATCACGCTCGCCGCCCTGGCCCTAGGCCTCGCCCTGCCGTCCGCCGCCGCGACGACCGGCGTGCCCTTGCCCGGCTACTCCGGCGAGGCGTTCCCGCCCGAGGCCCTGGCCGGCCCTCAGGAAGACCCGCTGGACGACCTCGCCGCCGAGGCCGCCGGCGAGGACCTCCGCGACGCCGTCGGCGCGCCCCCGACCGCCCTCTGGCTCCAGGCCGGCCTGCGTTCGCCGCACCCGGCCGACCGCGTCACGACGGTCCTCGCGGCCGCCCGGCCGCATAACGTCGCGGCCGTCCCCCACCTGCGCGGCGTGCTCCTGCGCCTCGACGAGGCGCAGCAGGTCCGCGCCGCCGCCGCCGTCGCGCTCGGCC
>CAZTZW010000067.1:0-9728 GCA_964618085.1 uncultured Elusimicrobia bacterium | reverse complement strand
AGCCCTGGAAGCGCGGGTCCTCCGCGGACATCACGGAGCCGGACAGCGACACCGAGCCCTGCGGGACCACGACCTTCACGCCTTCCAGCTTCGCGGCGTCGCCGGCGAGCGTGATGGTCCCCGTGACCTTGGAGGACGGCAAGGAGAGGTCCGGCGGCAGCTTCAGGAACGCGTACTGGCCCTTGGCCAACGCGGGAAGGACGAGGTCCAAGACGACGCGCCCGTCGTAGGCCGGCGCGGCGGTGCCCAGTCCCTTGACCGACACCTGGCCGCGCGCGGAGCCGTCCTTCCAGTCCAGCGCGAGGCTGCTCACGTCCAAGCTCGTCCCGCGGCGCTCGGCTTTGATCTTGAGCTTGGCCGCGGGGATGGCGAGCGCGGGCAAGGTCCCGGCCGGCAGCCACTTGGCCAGGAAGGTCGTGTCGAGGCCGGAGCTCTCGGCCGTCACGTCGGCGAGGAAATCCCCTCCCGTGGAGGAGGAGAGGCGGACCTCGCCTTCGGCCTCGAGCAAGGTCTTGCCCGCGGCGAGGACCTCCGCCTCGAAGCGCGCCTTCGGCGGAGTGACCCCGTCCACGTCGGCCGAGCCCTTCACCGTCAGACCGTCGGACTCCACGGAGAAGCTCCGGGCCTTCACCTTCATCTTGGCGGCGTCGCCGCGCGCCGGGTCCACGCGGCCGGCGAAGGCCAGCTTGGCGTCGACCGGGCGCTCGCCCTTCTTGCCGCGCAGGCGAAGGGACGCGTCCACGTCGAAGGGCGCGGCCATGCCGAAGTCGTCCACCGCCAGGTCCAGCTCGGAGACGGTCCAGCTCTCCCCCGCGGCGGCGTCCTTATAAAGGACCTCGCCGCGGGACACGCGCACGTGTCGGATCGAGAACTCGGGGCGCTCGGCGGGCGCGGCGGAAGGCGCCGCGGCGGGCGCCGTGGAGCCGAACGTCGAGAAGTTGTAGGCGCCCGACGCGGACTTGCTCACGACGAGCTTCAGGCCGTCGGCGCTCACCGACGCGACGACCAGCTTCTTCTTGAGCAGCGCCCGCCAGCTCGGCCGCAGGCGGAACGTCTCCACCGACACGAATGTCCCCGCCGCGAAGTCCGGCGCCTCGGACACCGACAGCCCGCCCAAGGTCAGCCCGCGCAGGCCCAGCGAGATGTGCTCGAGCTTGAGCTCGCGGCCCAGCTGCTTGCGCGCGTTGTCGACGACCATGGCGCGCAGTTTGGGCTCCGGGAAGAACGTCTTCAGGGCGACGAGGACCGCGCCCGCGCCCAGAGCGCCCGTGAGCAGGAGCGCCGCGAACAGCTTCATCCACCCCGCGACCTTCGCCATGAGCGCCATTCTAGCATTCGGTTGACAGGGCGTCGCCAGGACGGCATAATCGCTCCATGAACGCGCTGCTGGCGCTCGCCCTGCTGTGCGCGCCCGCCGCCGCGGCCGAGAGGGGCTCGGCTTCCTCGCTGTTCAAGCGCGTCTCCGACTACCTCAACAGAGCCGTGGTCAAGAAGGCCCCTCGCACCGCGGCCGTCGCCGCCGTGCGCGCCGGCATCCCCAACGACCAGGGCGAGGACCTGGACCAGCGCCTGCTCGACCGCGAGCGCGCCTTGAAGCAGGCCCTGCTCCGCCCCTCGCCGTCGCCCTCCGACGCCGCGGACCTTCGCCGCGTGCAGGGCGCCCTGGCCGCGTCCCAGTGGGTGCAGACGTTGTCCATCACGGAGGGCGGAGAGGCCCGCGCCGAGGCCGCCAAGGCGCTCGACGCTTGGGCGCGAGAGAACGCGCTCCCCACCAAGGTCTCGTCCCTGCTCACCGGCCCGGCGTCGCGCATCGACGACCGGGAGCTGGTCAAGGCGGGCTGGGGCGTGTACGTGCGCGCCATCACCCCCGCCAAGACCATGCCCCCCTCGCAGGGCGGTTGGGAGGCGCCGGCCGCGGCCGCGCGCCTCGACGAGACTTTGCGCGCGCTCAAGGCCTCCTGGCTCGAGAAAAAGCTGCCCGCGGCCGAGCAGGCCCGCGCCCACGTGCTGGCGGGGCAGGTATACGCCGCGCTCACGGCCACGGACCAGGCCGGCCGCCCCGTGTCCGCCGGCGGCGGCATGGACATGGCTTCCATGATGAAGACCTCGCCCGCGCCGGCCCGGCCCGTCGTCTCGCAGGCCGTCGCCGTCGAGTCCGGCGTCGTGCTCATGGAGAACGGCGTCGGCGACGACTCCGCCCCCCGCGAGCCCGCGACGTTCGACCCTCGCGCGATCTATCAGCGCGCCGCTCCGGCCGTCGCCTTCATCCTTTGCTCCTCCGAGGACGGCAGCGGCGAGATCGGCACCGGCTCGCTCATCGACGCGGACGGCGGCGTCCTGACCAACGCCCACGTCGTCGTGCGAGACTCCACGCGCAAGCCCTGGCCGACGGTCCGAGTCTACTTCAAGCCCAAGCGCATGACCGGCGACCCCAAGCGCGACCTGCTCGAACCCGTCGAAGGGAAGGTCGTGTCCTGGGACCCCGCTCTCGACCTCGCGCTGGTGCGCATCCCTCCCCCGGCCGGACGCAAGCCCCTCTCCCTCGGCGACCCCGGCGGCGTCGAGGTCGGCGAGCGCGTGGCCGCCATCGGCCATCCCGAGCAGGGCGGATTGTGGACGCTCACCACCGGTATCGTCAGCACCTTGGCGGCCGACCTGGGCGGCGTGAAAGGCAAGGACGCCTTCCAGACCGACGCCAGCATCAACCGCGGCAATTCCGGCGGCCCGCTGCTCGACGCGGCGGCCCGCATCATCGGCGTCAACACCTCCATGTCGCGCAAGGCCTCCGACGGGCTCGCCATCACCGCCGTGAACTTCGCGGTGCGCTCGGACGTCGCCAAGGCCTGGCTCGCCTCGCGCGGCGGCGTGGCGCTCGCCTACGGCCGCGGCGCGGCCCTCGCCGGAGCGCCCGCGTCGGTCCCGGCGGCCCGCCCCGTGCCGGCGTCCGCTCCCGCGCCCGCGCGCGCCATCGGCGCCCCGCCGCGCGCCATGGTCACGGAAGGAAAGCCCGTCGACCTCGACCAGGTCCTCGAACAGCAGATCAAGGAGATGGAGGACCTCGAGTCCGAGATGCGCGACGAGATCCGCAAACGCCGATGAGAGCCCTCTCCGCCCTGCTCGCCTTGACGTTGGCCGCGCCCGCCGCCGCGCAGACGCGCCAGAACCTCCTCGAGGTGCTGGGCGCCGAGCTCGCCAAGGACCGCGCCTACGACGCCGCCGAGCGCTCCGCCCTGATGGCCGCGCTCGAGACCCGCTTCGCGGACTACGGTCTGCAGATCGTGGACGCGCGCCGCCGCGCGGGCGTGCCGGTGGTCCTCCACATCATCACCGAAGGCTCCTTCGACGAAGCCTCTCCCGAGCGCGTGGCCGACGTGTCCTTCGCCGCCTGGCAGGCGATGGGACGCGGGGCTCCCGCCGAGGCCGTCGAGGGCATCGCGCTGTACGGCTACCGCAAGCAGATCCCGGGAGACCGCATCGCCCTGTGGGCCAACGGCTACCGCCAGCTCGTCGAGGCCAAGGTCGCGCCCGACGTCGCCGCGGACCTGGTGCGCCTGACCATGGAGCGCGACATCGACGACTCCACCTTCAACACCTTGAAGTGGTCGCTCGTCGACGGCGTCAAGGACGGCTTCGACGGCAAGGAGTACGCCGTGTTCCTGTTCGGCCGCGTGACCGCGGGCGAGCGCCCCGGCAAGGTCAGCGGCGACGCCAAGGCCGCCTTCCGCGCGGCCAAGCGCTCCGGCAAGAAGGTCGACCTCCCCCCCTACGAAGGCGTGTTCGTGAAGGCGCCGCCGCCTCCTCCCGTCTACGAGCCGCCGGTCGCCGAGAAGGAGGAGGAGCTCGTGGTCGTCGCGCCGCCGCCGCCCGCGCTCAAGGCCCTGCCCGTCGCGCCCGCGGCGCCGAAGACGCCTCCCGCCAAGGCCCCTTCCGCCAAGACCCCGAGCCGCCCCGCGCCGGAACCCGCTCCCTCACCGGCGCCCAAAGCGCCCTCCGCTCCCGCGCCCAAGGCCCCGGCCGCGCCGACGCCCGCCCCCAAGCTCCCCGCCGCTCCCAAGCCGGCCCCCAGCGCGCCCGTCGAGGCGCCTTCCGCGCCCGTGACTCCTGAGCTCGCCGAGGTCTGGCCCGGCGTCAACTCCTCGGCCCACTCCTACCTGGGCACGCCCTACGTCTGGGGCGGCACCACGCGCCAGGGCATCGACTGCTCGGCCCTGATGCAGAACTCCTACGGCGAGAACCGCGTGTCGCTCCCCCGCGTCAGCCGCCAGCAGTGGAAGTCGGGGAGCAAGGTGGACGGCGCGCTGCGCGAGGGCGACCTGGTGTTCTTCAACACGATGGGCGTGGGCGTCTCCCACGTGGGCCTGGTCATCGACCCCAAGACGCGCCGCTTCATGCACGCCTCCTCCTCGCGCGGCGTCGTCATCGACGACCTCGGCAAGAAGTACTACTCCGCGCGCTACCTAGGCGCCCGCCGCGTCGTCCCCTAGTCAACAAAGGGGCCAGGCCCCGTGATTACTTTTCCGAAAATGTAATCGAGGGGCCTGGCCCCTTTGTCATCAGCGGCCAGCAGGCGCAGGTCGCGGCGGTGCCGATGAGGGTCAGCGCCACCATCGCCGGCCACGGCCCGTAGACATACGACCACCTCGCGTACAGCGCCCCGCCGGCCATGTTGGACGCCAGCGCCGCGAGGTTGAACACGGCCATGAAGAAGGCGTAGGACGTCGCCTCCGCCCCTTCGGGGCAGGTGCGCGCGGCCAGGTCCATCCACGCCAGGCGGAACACGACGCCGGTCAGGCTGAAGAGCACCGTGAGGAGCAGGACCGAGGCGGCGCTCGTATAGAACATGTAGAACAAGGTCAGCGGCGCGCCCGCGAGGACGGAGAGGCGCGCGAGGCGCGCGCTGTCGAAGCCGCCGCTCGCGAGCCGGCCGAAGAGCGCCGCGCCCGCGAAGCCCGCCAGGCCGCCGGCCGTCGCGAGCGCGCCGATGAACACCGGGGAGAGTCCCAGGTGCTCGGCCTGGTAGTAGAACTGCGCAGTGCCCAGGAAGGGCGTGAAGCTGAAGAGGAAGATGCCCAGCGCGACGCGACGCGCGCGAGGGTCGCGGACCAGCTCGCGCAGCGCCGCGGCCGCGCGGGGCGCGGTCTCGCTGAGCTTCGCCCCCGGGCGTTCCTCGACCCAGCATGCCGACGCCGCGATGAGTAGCGGGAAGGCCGCCGCGACCAGGAACGCCGCGCGATACGACGCGTGCGCGGCCAGCCAACCGCCGCCAAGGCCGCTGACGACCAAGGAGAGATAGAGGACGCCCAGCTGGGTGGCCTGGTAGGAGGCGGTCTTGCCCAGCTCCCGGCCGCGCTCGACCATGACGCCGTCGCAGACCACGTCGCCGAGCACCGTGCCGACGTTGACCAGAACGAGCAGAGCCAACGCCGCGCCGTAACTCGGGCGGCCCAGCGCGGCCAGCGCCAGCCACGCGCCGGCCGTGAGCAGCGCCGTCGCGACGAGGTGCGGGGCGCGGCGGCGCCCGGCCCACGGCAAGGCGTCCGTCAGCAGGCCGAACAGCGGCTTGATGGTGAGCGGGAAGGTCATCCAGGAAACGAACGCCGCCGCCGCCGCCGGGCCCAGGCCGAGGCCGTCCTTGAGCATGTAGGAGACGGGCTCGTAGGCCAGGCCCGCCAGCCCCTGCGCGAGGTAGTTGACCGCGAAGAACCAGTAGGCGCGGTCCTTCACGGACGCGGACCGGGCACGGGCGCGGCGCGGCGCACCCAGGTGACGAAGCCCTCGCGATGCATCACGGCGATGTCGCCGGTGACGTACCACCCGTCGCGCAGGACGGAGGCCGTCAGCCGGGGGTCCCCGACGTAGCCCTTCATGACGTTGGCGCCCTTGACCAGGAGCAGGCCCTCGCGCTCGGGCGGCAGGAGCTCGAAGGTGACCGGGTCGACGACGCGCATCGCCTGGCCCGGGATGGGCTGGCCCACGGTCCCGACGCGTCCGCCTTCCTGCGGGCCGCGGTTGCGCACGTTCACCGAGGCCACCGGAGAGAGCTCGGTCGCGCCGTAGCCCTCCTGCGGGCGGATGCCGAACTTCGCCGAGAACGCCTCGGCCAGCTCCGGCGGCAGCCGCTCGGCGCCGGCGGCCACGAGACGCATCCCCGGGAGAGCGTCGGCCGGCACGCCCTCGAGGTAGTGCCGGAGCAGCGTCGGCGTGCCCAGCAGGACCGTCGGGCGCGCCCGGCGCGCCCACTCCGTGATGCCCGGCAGGTCGAGCGGGTCGGCGTGATAGGCCACCGAGATGCCCTTGAGCAGGGGCGTCCACAGCGTCATCGCGAAGCCGAAGGAGTGGAACAGCGGCAGGGTCCCCAGGATGACGTCGTTGGGGCGGAAGGAGTAAGCCTCGCGGATCATCTCCGAGTTCGCGCGCAGGTTCAGATGCGTCAGTTCGACGCCCTTGGGCTGGCCGCTCGCGCCGCCGGTGAAGAGGATGGCCGCCGTCTCGTCGAGCCCGCGGGCCGCGCGGCGCGCGAACAGTGCCTCCCCCCACGCGCGGGGCAGGACGCGCAGGAGGGCGCGCAGCGCCGCCTTCTTCCACGGCGCGGGCGCGAGGTCCTCGATGTACACGACCTTCGTCCCGCGAGGGAGCGCCTCGCGTCCCGCGGCGAAGCGGCGCGACGTCACGACCGCGTCGATGGAGGCGACCCGCGCCACCTGGGCCAGCGCCCCGGGCGAAGCCGCGACGGAAAGGTTCACGGGCACGCGCCCGCGCAGGGTCAGGGCGAGGTTGGCGAGGGCCGCGTCCGCCGAGGCCGGCAGCCACACCCCGACGCTCGGCGTCCGGGTGAGCCGCTCGTCGAGGGCCTGTCCCAGCAGGACGGCCTCGGTCAGAGCGTCGCCGTAATCCAGCTCGCGTCCGGTCGAGTCGGAGAGAGCCGGCAGGGACCAGCGGCGCTTGGCCGAGGCGAAGAATTCGCGCGCCAAGGTCTTGCCGCGCGCGCGGATGCGCGCCTCCATCGCGTCGGCGCCCAGCTCCGAGATGACCTGGCGCGCGGTCACCGCGTCCCCGGGCTCCAGCCGAGGCCCGAAACGGACCGCGGTGCGGCGACGGACCTCCGCCAGGATCCGCTGAGGCATGGAGCGGAAGTCCTCGCGGCGGGAGAAGACCGAGCCCCAGACCCCGTCGATGTGCGCGGGGATGACCGGGGCGCCGGTCTCGCGCGCGAGGTTCTCGAAACCGCGCTTGAACTTGTCCATGCCGCCGGTATGAGTGAGCTTCCCCTCGGGGAAGATGACCACGACCTCGCCGTCGCGCAGGGCCGCGCGCGCCGTCCCCATCGCGCGCTCGATGAGCTCGCGCGACTCGCCCGCGCCGACGGGGATGGCGCCGATGCCCTTATAGAACCACTTCATCGGCTTCTTCTCGTAGATGCCGCGGAACATCATGAAACGGACGGGACGCCCCGCCGCGTAGGCGAGGAGCAGCGGGTCGATGTAGCCGGTGTGGTTGGCGACGATGATGACCGGCCCGGTCTTGGGGATGTGATGCGCGTCGGTCACGACGACGGGATAGACGAGCTTGAGGAAGGGCTGGATGACGGCCTTGACCCAACGGTAGTGGCGCAGCAGGAACGGGCGTTCGTTGGGCAGGTCCGGGATGCGGCGGCTGGCGAAGGATCCCTTCTCCTCTGCCGCGGGCGCCAGCCCGCTCGCGGACGAGGCAGCCGGGGAGGCGGAAGGCACGGCGTCCGACTCCGAGTCCTCTCGCGGCGCGGCCTGGTCGAAGCGCCGGGCGCCGGCGGCGGACTGCTCCTCGGGAGATAAGTCGGACTTGGGCGTCTCGGGCGCCTCTGCGGCGGCCGCCAGCGGCTCGACCGGAGCCGCGACGAGCGGCGCGGCAGGAGCGAGGGAAGGCGCGTTCAACGAAGGGGCCAGCGCCGCGGACGGGAGGCCCGAAGGCAGAGGCGACGCGGCGAGCCGGTGGACCGGCATCGGCGCACTCAACGGGACCGCCAGGCTCCTCAACGGGAGCGGGCGCGCGACCGTCCCCGCGGCGCCGGAGGGCGCGGGAGACAGGAGGAGCAGGGCCAGGACGACGGCGGACGGGCGCCTCACGGCTCTGATTTTAACCCGAATATAAGGAAGTAGGCCGGGACCAAAGGGCCGTTCCGGGGACGACAAAGGGCCTAGCAGGATTCGGCGCGGTCTTCTTTGCCGGGGAACCAGGGCATGACGACGACGCGCACGCCCAGCTTGACGACGGCCGTCTCGGTCTCGGGGTCGGGGAGCTTCTGGTCGTAGCCCAGGACCAGGATGTCGGGAGACACCCGGCGCAGGGACTCGGCGAAGGAGCCGGCGTCGCCGACCATGACCTCGTCGGCCACGCCGAAGCTCTCCAAGTGCGCCTTGCGGCGGACGGCCGGCACGGCGTTGGGCTTCTTGTTGTGCGCGTCGTTGGAGAGGACGACCACCAGGCGGTCGCCGAGGACCTTGGCCTGGCGCAGGAGGCGCAGGTGCGCGGGATGGACGCGGTTGAAGCAGCCGGCCGCGAAGACGGTGACGGGCTTAGGGGTGGTCAACCCTTGACGGCGGGCTCGTCCTTCTTCGGCGCGTCCTCGAGCCCCTCCTTCATGCCCTGCTTGAAGAGATTGACGGCGCGGCCGCACTGGCGGGCGAACTCCGGGATCTTGCTGGGCCCGAACAGGACCAGCGCGACGACCGCGATGACGATGATTTCAGTGGTTCCGAGTCCGCCCATGGAGTCCTCCGTGACGTCCCCCCATTATAGCGTTTTTCGGGGAGCGGCGACCCGCCTACCGCTGCGTACGGACGTGGAAGTGGCCGCCGTGGCCGTCCTCGTGGTGGAGGGCGCGGCTCGCGAGTTGCGCGTCCTCGGCGGTGACGAGGCCGGAGGCGACCAGGTAGGTGAGTTGGGCGCGATAGAGCGGGATGTAGGCCCGGTCCGAGAAGATGTACTGCAGGCCGGCGCCGTTGGCGCGCGCGCTCTTGGCGATGGCGGCGAGCACCAGCGCGTTGGCGCGGGAGCCCGCCGGGGCCACGATGGGCAGGTCCGCGTCGACGCCGCGCTGATGGGACCGATGCGGCCGATACCACGGCCCGCCCTGCGGCTTGGAGACGTCGTTGACCTGCACGGCCATCCCGCGCGAGGCGAGGTCGGCGCCCGCCGCGCGCAAGGTGTTGACCATGTGGTCCGTGCCCCAGCTGCGCTGGGAGTCCCTCACCCGCAGGCCGGGAGTGACCCCTCCGGCCGGGAGCACCGGCAGGAGCTTGCCGTCGATGCCGAAGGCGCGCTCGACGGCGCCGACGGCGCGGTCGGCCTGGTAGCCGAGCCAGGACTCGTTGAAGTCGGCCTGCAGGGCGCGTCCCGGCGCCTCCCGGTAGTTGGCGTACTTGTTGCGGATGGCCTCCGTGGTCCCGGCCCACCAGGACCGGGCCGGCGGGACGACCTCGGGGACCGGCGTGGTCACGAGGCTCAACCGAGGGTCGCCCAGCGCCGTGGGCCGGAACTCCGAGACGGCGTTGGCGTCCGCCAGCGGCGCGGCGCGCCCCGCCACGGATATCGCCCCGAGCGTCACGGCGCCCGTCGCGTCGAGCGGCGCGGCCAGCGCGGCCGCCAGCGCGTCGGGCCGCAAGGCGCCGGTCCCGTCGAAGAGCCCCGCCACGCGCGTGCGCATGCCGTCGACGTCCCCGACGCGGGTCAAAGCGCCCAGGCTCATGACC
>CAZTZW010000066.1:7672-9834 GCA_964618085.1 uncultured Elusimicrobia bacterium | reverse complement strand
CGCCTCGCCGCCGCCGCGCGCCGTCTGGGCGTGCCCTTCGTCGACCTCACCGCCCCTCTGCGCGAGGCCCAGGCCGCCCGGCCCGCTTACGATTCGACGGGGGCCTCCGCGCATTGGAGCGCCGCCGGGGTCGAGGCGGCGGCGCGAGCCGTGGCCGAGAGCCTCTCCCGCCTGCCTTGAATCTGTAACATCCGAGCGCTATCATCCGGGGGACCCCGATGCTCCCACGTCTATTCGCCCTGACGCAGGCCCTCCTGCTCGCGGCGTCGCCCGCTTCCGCGGCCGATGCCGAAGCCGGCCGCCGTATCCTCGCCGAGGCCAAGGCCCTTTACGCGTCTGGGGACTTCCGCGGCGCGCTGGTCTCGGCTGACCGCGCGCTCGCCGAGGACTCGCGCCTGGCCGCCGCCTACGAGCTGAGGGCGCGCGTGTGGGACGTCCGAGGCGACGACAAGAAGCGCCGCGCCGACGCGGAGAAGGCTTACTCCCTGGCCAGCCCCCGACGCGGGGGGGAGGAAGCCGCCGCCTCCGCGGGCGCCGACCTGCTCCTCGGGCGGACGCGCAAGGCCTTGGACACCCTCAACGCCGCGCTCGACGCGGCCCCGGCCGACCCCGACCTGCTGGCCGCGCGCGCGCGTGTGTGGCGCAAGCTCGGCGAGCATAAGAAGGCCCTCACCGACCTCGACGCCGCGCTCAAGGCTCGCCCCAAGTCTCCGGTCTGGCTGTACAGCCGCGCGCTCACACGCTCGGAGCTGGGAGACCACGCCGCGTCCTTGGGCGACCTGACGGC
Organism: uncultured Elusimicrobia bacterium; assembly: GCA_964618085.1. GTDB lineage: Bacteria > Elusimicrobiota > Elusimicrobia > UBA1565 > UBA9628 > GWA2-66-18. The sequence goes on along the minus strand of CAZTZW010000066.1, from coordinate 9,047 downwards.
CGCCCTGCGCGTCAACAAGCAGTTCGCCCCGGCCTACGCCCTCGTGGGGACGACCTTGGCCCGCAAGGGGGACTTCAAGCGCTCCATCAAGGCTTACGACAAGGCCGTCTCGCTCGACCCCGAGTACGGCTACGCCTTCCTGGGCCGGGCGGCGGTGAAGATACGCCAGGGCGACGAGCCCGGCGCGCTGGAGGACTACGAGGCAGCGGTGCGCGCCGACGCCCACGATTACGCTCCTTACTACAACCGTGGCGAGTACCACTGGTACAGCGGGCGGCGCGAGCCCGCCCTGGCCGACTTCCGGCTCGCGCTCGGCTCGCCCAAGCTCACGGCCGAGGCCGCGCACGCCATCGGCGACCGCTATCTCTCCGTCCAGCTGTGGCGCGAGGCCGTCGAGTCCTACGGCCGCGCGCGCGAGCAGGGCGCCGGCGCCGCCACCTTGCTGCGCCGCGCCGCGGCTTACGAGTCCATGAAGGACCCCAAGAAGGCGCTCCTCGACCTCGACCTCGCGGTCAAGGAGGAACCGGGGTCGGCGGCCGCGCTGGCCGCGCGCGCCGGCCTCGAGGCCCGTCTGGGCATGAGCGACGCCGCGCTCGCGGACTACACCCGCGCGCTGCGCCTGGAACCGAAGAACGCGGAGCTGCTCACCGCGCGCGCCAGCTTCTACGCGCGCGTCGACAAGCCCAACCTCGCGCTCGACGATTTCGACGCCGCCATCGAGGCGGACCCCCGCATCGCCGAAGCCTACAACGGGCGCGGCGCGCTGTACGCCAACGCCCTGTCCGACCAGGAGAGGGCCTTGCGCGACGTGCTCAAGGCCGTCGAGCTCAAGCCGCGCGAGCCCGGCTACCACTTCAACATGGGCGTGCTGCGCACGCGCAACCGCCTCTTCCACAGGGCCCTGGAGTCCTTCGAGACGGCGCTGGCCCTCAAAGGCCCCGCCGCGCGCATCCTCGAGCGGCGCGCCGACACGAAGTTCCTGCTGGGCGACCACACGGGAGCCGTGCGCGACATCGAGTCCGCTCTCGAGAAGGACCCCCGCAACCCCTCGCTCTACGACACCTTGGGCCACATCCGTCTGCGCGGGCGCGAGCCCGAGCAGGCCGTCCGCGACCTGAGCCAGGCCCTCCATCTGGACCCCGATCTCGCGCCGGCCGTCCTGCACCGCGCGCTCGCCTACGGCGCCCTCGGCCAGCTCAAGTCGGCCGCGGCCGACCTCGAGCGCGTGGTCAAGCTCGAGCCCGGCTCGAAGGACGCGTGGACCCATCTGTGCCAGACGCGCCGCCTCCAGCGTTCCACGAAGGAGGCCGTCCGGGCGTGGGGGGGGGGGGGCCGCGCCGCCAGCCCCGGCCCGCGGGCCGCCGGGGGGGCGCGG
>CAZTZW010000066.1:6678-7662 GCA_964618085.1 uncultured Elusimicrobia bacterium | reverse complement strand
TCCCAGTACGGGCCGGCCTATCTGCAGCGCGCGCTGGTCTGGTACGAGCTCAAGCAGTGGCCGCGCGTCATCGAGGACGCGGAGACGGCCTGGCAGCTCGGCTCCCGCCGGGCCGAGGTCCTGCTCGCGCGCGCCATCGCCCACGCGGCCAACCGCCAGTACCGCGAGGCCCACCGCGCCTACCTCACCGCTCTGCGCCTGGACCCCTACGTGAAGAGCCCCTACATCGCTTTCGCCCCCGGCTACCCCGAGGGCGCGGACTTCCTGTCGGCCGTCGTCGACCTCGACAGGCGCATGCAGGAGGACCTCCGCGACCCCTACGTCTTCATCCTGCGCGCCGACTCGCTGCACAACGCCGACCAGTTCGACAAGGCGGTGCTCGAGTACACCAAGGCCATGGAGCTCGACGGCAACGTGGCCGACGCCTACGTGGGCCGCGGCGTCGCCCTCTCGGGCCAGGACGCGCTGGAGGCCGCCCAGCAGGATTTCGTGCGCGCGCTCGAGCTCGAGCCCGACGACGCCTCGACCCGCGTGCGCCTGGCGACCGTGCTCACGATGCGCCGCAACTACCGCGCCGCGCTGACCGAACTGACCAAGGCCGCCCGCGTGGACCCCAAGAACGCCGAGGCGCCGCTGCGCGCCGGCAACGTGCACTATTTCATGAAGGAGTACGCCAAGGCGCTGGAGAGCTACGCCCTCGCCGCGAAGGCGGACCCGCTCGACGCGAACGCGCTCAACGGCCAGGGCCTGGCCCTCTTCGCGCTCAAGCGCAACGAGGAGGCCCTCGAGCACTTCAGCCGCGCCCTCGCGCTCAACCCGCTCTCCGATCGCTTCTACCGCAACCGCGCCGCCGTATGGACCAGCCTGGCCAAGTACGGCAACGCCGCCGCCGACTTCCGCGCCGCCAGCATGGTCAACACCGACCCGACCTTGGTCGAGGAATACCGGCGGCTGATAGAGGAGTCGGAAACAAGGTCGGCCCGC
>CAZTZW010000066.1:0-6578 GCA_964618085.1 uncultured Elusimicrobia bacterium | reverse complement strand
GGCAAGAGCACGTAATCGGCCCAGACGCGGCCCGCCAGGGCCGCCGTCGGAAACAAGGTCGGCCCGCGGCAAGAGCACGTAATCGGCCCAGACGCGGCCCGCCAGGGCCGCCGTCGGAAACATAAGGTCCCTCCTCTCCCTTAGTCATACCTCCGTCGCGGGTTTGATACAATCGCCGCCGTGAAGACCGGCCCCCGCACCGACATCCCCGAGCTCTTCGGCCTCGGCCGCCCGGTGTTCTCCTTCGAGTTCTTCCTGCCCAAGTCGCCCGACGACCTGGGCGGCTTCCTGGCCGAGGTGCGCAAGCTGGGCGAGCTCGGCCCCGACTACGTGACGCTCACCTACGGGGCGGGGGGCAGCGCCCGCGACCGCACCATCGACACCGTGGGGCGCCTCCAGCAGGAGACCGGCCTGCCCGCGGCCTGCCACCTGACGGGCATCGCCCACACCAAGGCCGAGGTGTCCGCCGCACTCGACCGCCTCGAGGCCATGGGAATCCGCCACCTCGTGGCGCTGCGCGGCGACGCGCCGAAGGACGCCCCGGTCAAGCCCGTCGGAGAGCGCGACTTCGGCTACGCGGCCGACCTCGTGCGCTTCGTCAAGGCGCGCGGGGGCTTCCGCATGGCGGTCGCCGCCTACCCGGAGAAGCACCCCGAGGCCGCGAGCGCCGACTCCGACCTCGCCGCCTTCGCCGCCAAGGTCCGCGAGGGCGCGGACTGGGCGATGACCCAGCTGTTCTTCGACGCGAAGGATTACTTCGCCTTCGTCGCCCGCGCGCGCGCGGCCGGCGTCTCCCTACCCATCGTCCCGGGCATCATGCCGGTGACCGGCTACGCCCAGCTCAAGCGCTTCACCGCGCTGTGCGGCACGCGCATACCGGCGGAGATGGAAACCGAGCTCGCGAGGATCCAAGCCGACCCCGACGCGGTGGTGCGCTACGGCATCGACTGGGCCGTGTCGCAGTGCCGCGCCCTACTCGCCGGCGGCGCGCCCGGCATCCACTTCTACACGCTCAACAAGTCGCGCTCCACCGCCGAGGTGCTCAAACGCCTGCGGGCGTAGCCGCGGCGGCCCTCCTGCTCCTGTCGGCGGCGCCCGCCGCCGGCCAGAGCGCCGCCCCCGCGACGAGCACCCCGACGGCCGCCGGCGCCATCCGCGTCGAGCGCCTCAACGTCTTCGACCCGAAGGTCCCCGGCGAGGATTGGTGGCCGTTCCGTATCGCCAACCGCATCCACGTCCAGACGCGCGAGCAGATCATCCGCCGCGAGCTCCTGTTCCGCGAGGGAGAGGCCTGGGACGACCTGAAGGTCATCCAGTCGGAGCGCAACCTGCGCGCCAACGGCTCCTTCCGGCGCGTGAGCATCTCCAGCGAGCCCGGCGGCGTCGTCGTGCACGCCCAGGATTCCTGGACGACGAACCCGAAGCTCGCCTTCGGAACCGAAGGGGGGAAGACCTTCTACTCCTACGGCATCGAGGAGAACAACATCCTCGGCTACGGAAAGAGCGTGGGCTTCTCCCACTCGGAGGACGGCGGCGTGCGCTCCAACTCCTTCAGCTACGGCGACCCGCGCTTCCTGGGCACGCGCCTGCGCCTGGGCGGCGACTATACCGACTCCAGCGACGGGGACTCGGGCGCCGCCTTCCTCACGCGGCCGTTCTACTCCTTGGACTCCGACAACGCCGTCTCCGCGTCCTGGAGCCGGACCTTGGGCGACGGGACCATCGTGCGCGACGGCCGGACCTTCTCCGAGTTCCGCGTCCGGCAGCGCGTCACCGAGGCGTCCATGGGCCAGCGCCTCAACGACGACCACCAGTTCGTCAACCGCTTCGAGATGGGCTGGTACTCGGAGCGGCGGCAGTACGAGGCCAAGGACGAGACCAATGGGCCCCTGCCCGCGAACCAGGAGATGTCGGGCCCTACCGTCGGCTGGTCCTGGGTCGTGCCGCGCTACATCCGGGAGACCTACGTCGACCGCATGGAGTACGTCGAGGACTTCAACCTCGGCAACGAGTTCTCGCTGAGGGGCGGCTGGATGCCGAAGACCACGGGCTCCGACCGCGACCGGGCCTTGTTCCACGCCCGCGACCAGCAAGGCCTGCGCCTGGGAGAGGGCCGTTTCGCGCTGGCGGCGCTGACCGTCAGCGGGCGCACGCGCGCCGGCAACTGGGAGAACGCCTCCCTCTCGGCGGCGGGCAACGTCATCTGGAAGACCGGGCTCAAGGGCGACCAGACCTGGGTCGCCCACCTCGAGGGCGTCACCGGCCGCTACCTCGACCGCGACAGCCCGGTCACCCTCGGCGGCGGCTCAGGATTGCGCGGCTACAAGAACGACGCCTTCGTCGGCGGCAAGGCCCTCCTGCTCAACCTCGAGAACCGCTTCTTCCTGCCGGGGGAGTACCTGCACCTGATGCGCTTCGGCGGCGTCATCTTCTTCGACACCGGCGTGGTCGCCCCGGAGGGGTCCGGGTTCTACCCGTCGCGCTTCAAGTCCGACGTCGGCGCGGGGCTGCGGGTGGGCTCGACCCGCTCGCGCGGCGGCTCCGTCGGGCGCGTGGACCTAGCCTACGCCCTCAACCGGGGGCCGGGCGGCCCGCGCTGGGTGCTGACCATCCAAGCCGGCCAGGCCTTCGACCTGTTCAACAGCGCCGCGCGCCGCGTCCGGCAAAGCCCCGCCTCCCGACTTCAGTAGCGGACCGTTTTTGCTACGATAGCGGCCTATATGAGGAATGGCGTCCTGCTGGCGCTCGTCGCCCTCCTGAGCGCCTGCTCGCTCAACAAGATCGTCCTCGTGCCAACCTCTTCTCTGCTGGTCGCCGGACGCTCCGCCGTCCTCGACGAGCCCGACTGGCAGCAGGGGCGCGAGGCCATGCCCGCCCAGCTCGGCCTCATCGAGAGCCTGCTGGTCACCGACCCGGCGAACCTCGACCTGCGCCGGCTCGCGGCCGAGGGCTTCGGCGGCGGGGCGTTCCTCTTCCTGGAGGACGCCGAACCGGCGCGCGCCAAGGGCTTCTATCTGCGCGGCCGCGACCACGCCTTGGCCGCGCTCGCCTTCAAGCGCCAGTTCACCGGCCTCGCCGCGCTGCCGCCGGAGGAGTTCGAGAAGAAGCTCCGGTCCGCGGTGCTCGAGGACGTGCCCGACCTGTTCTGGGCGGGCTTCTCCTGGGCCGGCTACGTCAACCTCTCCAAGGACGACGCCTCCGCCTTGGCCGACCTGCCCAAGGCCACCGCCCTCATGGCCCGCGCGCGCGAGCTCGACCCGTACTTCCAGCATGGCGGCGCGGACCTCTTCTTCGGCGTCTACTACGCCTCGCGGCCGCCCCTGCTCGGCGGCAACCCCGCGAAGGCCAAGTCCCATTTCGAGGCCGCGCACCGCAGCACCCGCGGCCAATATCTCATGACCCATTACCTCAACGCCCGCTGGTACGCCGTGGCCGTCCAGGACCAGGAGCTGTGCCGCCAACTGCTCAAGAAGGTCCTCGACGAGCCGTCCGGACGCCTGACCGGAGCGCGTCTCGCCGACGAAGCCGCCAAACGGAAAGCCGCCATCATGATGGAGAAGATCGATGATTACTTTTAAGACTACCGCCGCCCTGCTCGCGCTCGCGCTGGCCGTCCCTTCCGCGGCCGCGCCCGCCGCCATCAAGTTCGCCACGCTCGCGCCCGACGGCTCGACTTGGATGAAGGTCCTCGGCGAGCTCTCCAAGGACCTCGAGAAGGAGACCGCCGGCGCCCTCAAGCTCAAGTTCTACGCCGGCGGCATCGCCGGGGACGAGAAGGACGTGGTCAAGAAGATGCGCATCGGCCAGCTGCACGCCGCGGGCCTCACCGGCGTGGGCCTCGGCGAGGTCGCCTCCGAGACGCGCCTGCTCGACGCCCCTTGGCTCTTCCGCGACCACAACGAGCTCGAGGCCGTGCGCGCCAAGATCTCCAAGGACCTCGAGGCCTCGCTGGAGAAGGGAGGCTTCGTCCTCCTGGGCTGGACCGACCTCGGCTCCGTGTACGTCTTCAGCCGCGGCAAGGTCGACGGCCCCGAGGACATGCGCAAGGCGAAGATGTGGGTGTGGGAGGGGGACCCCATCGCCTCCTCCGCCTACAAGGCGCTCGGCGTGAGCCCCGTGCCGCTCTCCGTGGTGGACGTGATGCAGTCGCTGCAGACCGGCATGATCGACGCCGTGTACGGCCCGCCCCTGGGCGTCGTCGCGCTCCAGTGGCACGCCAAGCTCAAGCACGTCTACCCCGTCCCCATGGCCGAGTCCACGGGCGCCGTCCTCGTCACCAAGAAGTACTTCGAGTCCCTGCCGCCCGGCCAGCAGAAGACTTTGCGCGACGTCTCCGCGCGCCACCTCAAGCGCCTCAACGAGCTCACCAACGCCGAGAACGACAAGGCGCTGGAGTCCGTGGCCAAGAACGGGCTGGCGCTCGGCGCGCGTCCGAAGCAGGACGTCCTCGAGCGCTACGAGGAGCTCGGCAAGGCCGCGCGCAAGGACATGACGGGCCGCCTGTTCCCGGCGGAGCTCGTACTGAAGCTCGAGAAGGAGCTCGCCGCCTTCCGTGCGCGAAAGACTTCGAAGAGCTGAGGCCGCGCTCGCCGCGGGCGAGGGGGCCCTCTTGGTCGCGCTGCTCGCCGTCATGGCGACCCTGGCGTTCGCCTCCGTGGTCCTGCGCCGCTTCGGCCTGGGAATCCTGTGGGGGGAGACCTTGCTCAAGCAGCTGGTCCTCATCACCGGCTTCCTCGGCGCGGCGCTGGCCGCCGCTCACGAGAAGCACTTCGCCTGGGAGGCCGCGCACATGGGCGCGCCGAAGGGCCTCCAGCCTTGGCTGCGGCTCCTCGCCAACCTGAGCGCCGCAGTCGTCTGCGCCCTCCTGATGAGCGCGGGCTGGCATTTCACGCTGGAAGAGCGCTCCGCCGCGGCCGTGCTGATGACGGTGGGTTCGACGCCGGTGCCGGCCTGGATCTTCACCGCCGGCATCCCCGCGGGCTTCCTGCTCATCATGCTGCACGCCCTGTTCAAGTCGGTCGACGCCGTCTGGGACCTGAAACGATGAGCGCGGCCATGGCGTCGGGCGGCTTCCTCCTGCTGGCGCTGCTCGGCGCGCCGGTGTTCGCCATCCTGGGCGCGTTGGCCCTCTACCTCGTCCACGGCGCGGGCATCGACCCGTCGGCCGTCATCATCGAGCTATCGCGCCTGGCCTCGCTGCCCTCGCTCGTCGCCATCCCGCTGTTCACCTTCGCGGGCTACGTCCTCGCGGAGAGCGGCTCGCCCCGGCGCCTCGTGGCGCTGGCCGAGGCGCTGTTCGGCTGGCTCCCCGGCGGCGTCGCGGTCGCCGGACTCTGCGCGTGCGCCTTGTTCACCGCCTTCACCGGCGCCTCGGGCGTGACCATCATCGCGCTAGGCGGCCTCATCCACCCGCTCCTGCTCAAGCAGGGCTACCCCGAGAAGTTCTCTCTCGGCCTCATCTCGACGACCGGGAGCCTCGGCCTGCTCTTCCCGCCCAGCCTGCCCATCATCCTCTACGCCTTGGTCGGCAAGCTCTCCGTGGACCAGCTCTTCGCCGCGGCCGCCCTGCCCGGACTGCTCCTGCTGACCGCGCTGTCGGGCTATTCCGTCGTGGTCGCGCGCCGCGAGGGCGTCAAGCCGCTGCCCTTCTCGGTGGACGCCGTCGCCGCCGCGGCCAAAGACGCGGCGTGGGAGCTGCCCCTGCCGCTGCTCATCATCGGCGGCATCTACGGCGGGTACTTCACGGCCTCCGAGGCGGCCGCGGTCATGTGCTTCTACGTCATAGTCGCCGAGGTGCTCGTCTACAAGGACGTGCCGTGGTCCAAGCTGCCGGGCATCGCGCGCGAGGCCATGATCCTCGTCGGCGCCATCCTCATCGTGCTGGGCTGCGCGCTCGGCCTGACCAACTACCTCATCGACGCGGAGGTCCCGAGCCGCATCTTCGAATTCCTCCACGAGCGAGTGAAGAGTCCGTGGGGCTTCCTCGCCCTGCTCAACGTCTTCCTGCTCGTGGTGAACATGGTGGAGATCTTCTCGGCCATCGTCATCGTGGTGCCTATCATCGTGCCCGTGGCGTTGCAGTACGGCATCGACCCCGTGCATCTCGGCACCCTCTTCCTGCTCAACCTCGAGCTCGGCTACATGACGCCGCCGCTGGGCCTCAACCTCTTCCTCGCCTCGCGCCGCTTCGACAAGCCCCTGCCCGTCCTCTACCGGGCCGTGGCGCCGTTCTGGTTCCTGATCCTGGCGGCCTTGGCCGTCGTCACCTACTGGCCGGGCCTGAGCCTCTGGCTGCCCCGCTACCTCGGAGTCAAATGATGAACCCCAAGTCGCCCAAAGAGCTCCTCCCGGAGCAGAAGGAAGCCCTGCTCGTGAAGATCCGCGGCGCGCGCGCCTACACGCGCGCCTACGAGGACCTCGAGTTCATGGGCCGCAAGGACCTGCGCCCGGTGCGCCTCCAGCTGGAGCTGCTCAAGCCCGAGCTCGTCCTGCGCGAGCACAAGATCCGCTCGACCATCGTCGTCTTCGGCTCGGCCCGCATCCTCTCGCCCGAGGACGCCCGCCGCGCGGTCAAGACC
>CAZTZW010000065.1:0-9880 GCA_964618085.1 uncultured Elusimicrobia bacterium | reverse complement strand
GCGGGGCTTGGGCGTGGCTTTGGGGGCGGGCGTGCGCGCGGGGGCCGCCCCGTCCGCCGTCGAGCCCGAGCCCGGCTTCTGGACGGGCCTGTGGAAGGCGGTCATGGCCCGCATGCCCGGCCAGTCCGCGGCCGAGGCCGCGACCAAGGCCGTCGTCGACCGGACCCGCTGACCCGGCTGGGCCCTATGGCCTCCCAGGAGGGGGGTCCCCGGACCCTTAGCAGGACCCTCCCAGAGCCCTACACTATGAGGATGAAGGCCACCGCGCGCGGCACCGCCGTCCTGCTCTCCCTCGCGCTCGTCTTGGCCGCTCCCGGCTCCTCGGCCTGGGCCAACGCCGCCAAGGCCGCCGGCGCCGCGACGCATACCGCGCTCCCGCGCGTGACCATGACGGTCGGCGCGCCCTCGCTCCTGACGGGCCCCGCCTCCCTTTCCGTCTCCGCCCCGGTCTCGCTGAACGCGTCGGTCTCGGCTGCTCCCGCGCTCCAGGCCTTGGCGCCCGCCGCCGTCATCGCCGCGGCCGACGCGCCCGTCGCCCGCGCCGTCCTCGCGCCGCTCCCGGCCTCCGCGGCCGATGCTTCCGCGGGCCCGGTCACCGTCAAGGCGACCTTGGACGCCGCCGGCCAGGAGGCGGCGTCCCTCGGCTCCGGCGTCGAGTCCGGCGAGATGAGCGCCGGCGACGCCAAGACCCGCGCCGCTTTCGAGCTGAGGACCCAGCCGCGCTCCGCGCTCGGCGACGTGACCTTCGCCGCGACGGGCCTTTTCGGCCGCGGCGCTCCGCGCCTGGCCCCGGTCTCCGATGCCGTCCCCAACGACGCTCCGCGCTCGGACCTGCCGGCGCCGAAGGCTGAGAAACGTCTCGCCAAGACCTGGGACGCCTGGACCCAGCGCCTGACCGATTTCGCCGCCGTGCCCTTCCTCCTGCTCCAGGCCCCGCAGATCTGGGCGAACGTCCAGAACCTCTCCGCCGGCGCCCACGGGGCGCTGGCGAACCTGCCGTGGATGGGCTACTCCACGGGCATCCTGGGCAACATGCTCCTGCTGTCGTGGTTCGCCGGCCAGAAGGAGAAGAGCGCGGCGCGCGTGCAGGCCATCGGCGTCCTCACCAGCGCGGTGGTCGTCGCGCAGATCTACATGGCCGGCCACATGCCGTTCGCGGCCTTCGCTCTCGTGATGCCCGCCATCGCGGCCGGCCTCGCCCTCAACTGGCTCAAGTTCAAGGACAAGGCTCCCGCGGGCGTGTGGAACGTCTGGTCCAAGGGCACTTCCTTGCTCGGCCTGGTCGTGCTGCCTCAGGTGCTGTGGGTCACCTTCGCTCCGGCCGAGGCGTTCTCCTACCTTCCCGCCATCATCGCCGGCGTCTTGGGTCTGGCGGCCATGCGCTTCGACGCCCAGGGCAAGCTGCCGTCCGCGCTGAAGACCCTGTGGGCCAACCTCGGCGCCTGGACCGCGACCTTGCTGTTCATGTACGGCCCCATCGCCCAGCTGATGGCGAACGTCGTCAACCCGGCGGGCATGAGCGGCATCGCCATCGAGACCTTGCTGCTCGCCATGGCCGGCAACCTCCTGATGCTGCCGCGCGCCATGCACACGAAGAACGCCATCTGGGTCACCGGCTCCGCCTGGGGCGTGCTGGTGGGCGGCTGGGCCGTGATGCTGACCATGTTCGTCGCGGGCTTCGCCCTCCCCGCCTACTTCTGGGCCGCGACCGCCTTCATCCCCGCCTGGCTGCTGGCCTCCTACCTCCTGACCCGCGCCTCGAAGTGACAACGGGGTCAGGCACCGATGCTGCTTCGTTATAGGACCCGGCCCTGGCTTTCGTGGGCCTTCCGCCGGACGGCGGCCGGGACCATGGCCCGAGGCGGGGGCATCGCCTCCCCTGGTACACTGAGGCCATGACCCTCTTCCTCCTGCTGGCGTCATTGGCTTCCGCCGAGACCGTCGTCCTACCCGCTCCCATGGAGAGTACGATCGGCTCCTCGCACTGCATGACGCTCACGTCTTTGCCGGATGCGGACCGTTGCGGGCTGCCCGCGAAGCTCTGCGTCTGGCGCGTCTCGGCCCGCATCATGAAGAACCGTTGGGGCGAGCTGGTCATGCTGCACGGCGGCATGCGGTTCGACGACGCGGTCAAGACGCCGTCCATCGTATCGGTGGAGTACGAGGCGGACGGCGTGCTCAAGACGATCGACGTGGACCAGGTCGTCGGTCCCCGGACCCCTACAGGCCACCGCGTCTACCTGACCTTCGAACACCGCCTCGCGTCCGAGCGTCTCGCCTGCGGGGTGACCATCGAGCTGGACATGACGCGCCGAGGCCATCTCAATCACGGTTACCGCGCCGTGTACGGCTGGACCGTCGACCCGTCGGACGACTCGTCGCTCCGCGTCGACGCGCCTTATCGCGTAGCGGATTAGCGCCGCGCGTTAAGTTAGAATCAGGGCATGTCCCGCCGGTACGCGACCGTCCTCCTCGCCGCCCTCCTGGCCGCCTGCGGCCGCGCCGAGCCCGACGATGGGAAGGTCCATATCCGCTACCTGGCCAACCCCGACGTCGGGGGCTTCTCCAAGGTCATCATCGAGCGCTTCGAGAAGGCGAACCCGGGCATCAAGGTGGACATGATCGAGGGCCCGTCCTCCGGGGACGCGCGCGAGAACATGTACTCGACCGCGTTCATGGCCAAGGACGACGCCTACGACCTGGTGTACATGGACATCGCCTGGCTGCCGAAGTTCGCGGCCAACGGCTGGCTGCGCCCGCTCGACGACCTGTTCACGGAGAAGGAGCGGGCCAAGTTCCTGAACGGCGACCTGGAGGGATCGAAGTACCAAGGACGTCTGTATCGCGTCCCCGTCCAATCGGACGGCGGACTGCTGTACTACCGTAAGGACCTCCTCGCTCAGAAGGGATTGGCGGCGCCGAGGACCTGGGCCGAGCTGGCTCACGCGGCGAAGGTCCTTCAAAGCAAGGATGCGGCCGGCTTCGTGTTCCAAGGGAAGCAGTACGAAGGCCTGGTATGCGCGTTCATGGAGGTCGTCTGGGGCTTCAATGGCGACCTGCTCGACGAGGCCGGGAACGTCGTCATCGATTCGCCGCAGTCCATCGCGGCCCTGAAGGCGCTCGTGGACGGCATCTACGAGCAGAAGTTCATCCCGCAGGCCGTGCTCACCTATCAAGAGGAAGAGGCGCGCAACGCCTTCCAAGAGGGCCGCGCCGTCTTCATGCGCAACTGGCCCTACGCCTGGAACCTCATGCAGGCGCCGCAGTCCCCGGTGCGCGGCAAGGTCGGCATCGTGCCGATGGTGGCCGGTCCCGGCGGCAAGCCCGCGGCGACGCTCGGCGGCTGGGGCTTCGGCATCTCCGCCTACTCCAAGCACCCGGTTGAGGCGTACAAGCTCGCCGAGTTCTTCGCCGGCGAGGAGAGCCAGAAGCTGGCGTACTTCCAGGGCGGGATCCTGCCCACGCGCAAGTCGCTCTTCAAAGACGCCGACATACTCAGAAAGTCGCCTCAGATCAAGGAGTTGTACGCCGTGCTCTCCGTCACCAGGCCGCGCGCCGCGCATCCGCGCTGGCCGCGCATCTCCGACGCCCTGCAGATGCACGTCTCGGCCGCGCTCTCGCGGCAGGAGACCCCGGAGGAGGCCTTGAAGGCCGCCGCCGCCGAGATCCGCGCCGCCGCCGCCCGATGAGACAGGACGCCAAGGCCGGCGCCGTCGACTGGCTCTACGTCGCGCCGGCGCTGCTCGTCATGGGCGTCGTGAGCCTGCTACCCATCTTCGAGACCTTCCGGCTGGCCGGCGAGTACCACCGCCTCGGCGTGGACACGCGCTTCGTGCCCGTGATGAAGACCACGCTCTCGCTGACCGCCGTCACCGTCGGCTTGGAGCTGCTGCTGGGCCTGGTCATGGCGCTGGTGCTGTGGACGCCGTTCAAGGGCCGCGGCCTCGTGCGCGCGGCCGTGCTCATCCCCTGGGCCCTGCCGACGGCCGTCATGGCCATGGCCTGGCGCTGGATCTTCAACGCCGACTACGGCGTGATGGGCGACATCCTCTTCCGCTTCGGGCTGGTCGAGTCGGCGCAGACCGCCTTCCTGGCCGACGCGGACTCCGCCTACTGGGCCATCGTGCTGGCCGACGTCTGGAAGACCACGCCCTTCATGGCCATCCTGCTCATGTCGGGCCTGGCCGCCATCCCCGACGAGCTCTACGAGGCCGCCGCCATCGACGGCGCAGGCCCCGTGCGGCGCTTCTTCACCGTGACCTTGCCGCTGCTGCGGCCCACCATCGCGGTGGCCGTCATCTTCCGCGCCATCCAGGCCTTCGGCCTCTTCGACCTCGTGTACGTGCTCACCGGCGGCGGCCCCGGCGGGCGCACGCAGACCTTGTCCGTGTACGTCTACGACGTGGTGTTCCGCTACCAGGAGCTGGCCTACGGCTGCGCGCTCACCGTGGCCATGGCCGGGCTGCTCGTGCTGATGGCCTCGGGCCTGCTGTTCGCCGTGAAGGAGAAGCCGCGATGAGGCCGACGCCGCTGGGCCGGGCGCTGTTCGCCGTCTCCGTCGCCTTCGTCGTCGTCTGGAGCCTCGCGCCCTTCCTCTGGCAGCTTATCACCTCGCTCAAGCCCGCCGCCGAGGTCGCGGCCGTGCCCGTGCGCTACTGGCCCTCGACGGCGGATCTGACGAGCTACATCCAGATCTTCAAGGCGCGGCCCTTCGCGACCTACATGATGAACAGCGTCATCGTGGGGCTGGGGACGACGGCTTTGACGACGCTTCTGGCGGCCGCGGCGGCGTACGCTTTCTCGCGGCTGTCCTTGCCGGGCGGCCGCTGGGCCCTTCTGGGCATCCTCGGCCTGTCGCTGTTCCCGGGCACCATCCTCATCGTGCCGTTGAAGCAGTTGGCCACGCGGGCGGGGCTCTTGAACAGCCTGACCGGCCTCATCATCGCCTACACCGCCCTCAACCTGCCGTTCGCCATCTGGGTGCTGAAAGCGTTCTTCGACCGCCTGCCGAAGGACGTCGAGGAAGCCGCGTGGCTGGACGGCCTCTCCAAGTGGCAGACGCTTTGGAAGATCGTTCTGCCGCTCTCGGCCCCCGCCGTCGCGACGACGGCCATCCTCGTGTTCATCTTCTCCTGGAACGAGTTCCTCATCGCGCAGACCTTGGTCACGCGCGACTCCGCGCGCACCGTGCCCGTGGGCATCGCCATGCTCTCGGGGGTGACCGTGTACGAGGTGCCGTGGGGGCAGATCGCCGCCGCCGTCGTCGTGACCACCTTGCCCGTCGTCGTCATGGTGCTGGCCTTCCAGCGCCGCATCGTCGAGGGCCTCACCGCGGGAGCCGTCAAAGGATAAACATGGCCCAGGTCAAAGTCGACTCCATCCGCAAGTGCTTCGGCGCGAACAAGGCCGTCCTCGACGGCGTGTCCTTCGAGGTCGCCGACGGCGAGTTCGTGTCGCTTCTCGGACCCTCGGGCTGCGGCAAGACCACCACCTTGCGCATCGTCGCCGGTCTCGAGTACGCGGATTCCGGGAGCGTGTCCATCGGCGGCCGCGACGTGTCGGACGTCCAGCCCAAGGACCGCGACATCGCCTTCGTCTTCCAGAACTACGCCCTCTACCCGCACCTGACCGTGGAGGAGAACATCGGCATGGGACTCAAGCTCCGCCGCACGCCCTCCGCCGAGATCGCCGCGCGCACGGCCGACGCGGCCAAGCGGCTGGGCCTGGAGGCGCTGCTCTCTCGCCGCCCCTCCGCCCTTTCCGGGGGCCAGCGTCAGCGCGTCGCGCTGGCCCGCGCGCTGGTGCGCGAGCCGCAGGTGTTCCTGCTGGATGAGCCGCTGTCCAACCTCGACGCCGTCCTGCGCGAGCGCACGCGCGGCGAGCTCAAGCTGCTCTTCAAGAAGGTGAAGGGCACCGTCCTCTACGTCACGCACGACCAGGTCGAGGCCATGACCATGTCCGACCGCGTCGTGCTGTTCAACGAGGGCCGCATCCAGCAGGTGGGCGCGCCCGAGGACATATATAGGAAGCCCGCCAACGTGTACGTCGCCACTTTCCTGGGCGCGCCGCCCATGAACATAAGTCCCGCGGCGGAGGCGAACAAGTCCGGATTGTTCGCCGACTCCGTCGCGGAAGGCGTGCTGGTCGGCGTGCGCCCCGAAGAAATGAAAGTCGGCTCCGGGACGCCGGCGAGCGTCGTGCTGGTCGAGCCGGTCGGCTCGCATACCATCCTCACTCTGGACGTCAACGGCGCGATGCTGCGCGCCATCGTGCCCGGCTCTTGGGCCGGGGGCTCCTCGACCAAGGTCGAGGTCCCGCCAGCGTCGGTGCACCGCTTCGACGCGGCCACCGGCGCCCGCCGCTGACCCTGGCGCGTCCGCCGGAGCTCTGTTAAGCTGGGGACATGAGACCCCTGCTAGCCGCTTCCCTGTCCGTCCTGCTGGCCGCCCTGGCCGCCGCCGATCCCCGTGCGAAGTCGCCGCGCCCCGACGCGGCAGCGGCGGCGGCGGCCGCCGCCGACTACAAGGCGGCGGTCGAGGAGTTCAAGGGCATCATCGCCCAGGCCGCCGCCGCGGGCGTGAAGGCGGAGGCGCTTCCGTTCGTGCGCGTCCACCCCGACAACAACCGGCGCTCCATCCTCCTCATCCACGGCCTGACCGACTCGCCCTATTACATGAAGGACGTCGCCCAGGTCTTCCACTCGAAGGGCTACAACGTCGTGGCCGTGCTCCTTCCGGGCCACGGCACGAAGCGCGAGGCCCTGCACAAGGTGAAGGCCGACCAATGGCGGGCGACGGTGAAGCAGGGCTTGGACCTCGCGCGCCGCATGGGCGGCGAGACTTCCATCGGCGGCTTCTCCACCGGCGGAGCCCTCGCGCTCGAGGCCGCGCGGCTCTATTTCCCGGTCGCGAAGAATCCCACGTGGGAGTACGGCGACGTCTACCTCTTCTCGCCCGCCATCGACCTGCCCTTCGGCAGCCGGACGGTCCTGAAGGGACTGTGCGCTCTTTCCGGCGACGCGTGGGTCCCCGGCGAGAAGCCGGACACCCCCCAGAAGTACGGCCGGATGTCGGCCAACGGCGGCTGCCAACTCGTCAAGATCATCGAGAGCAACGAGGCCGGCAAAGCCGCCCTCACCAAGGCCCTCCAAGGCCACGGCGTGTTCGTCCTCCAGTCGATGGCGGACAAGACCGTCAGCCCGGTCGCGACCGAGAACCTCGTCGGCGCGCTGCCGTCGGGCGTGTCGGGCACCTTCGACCCGTACGCGAAGGAGGAAGGCGTCGCCCACGCGGACGTGATGCTCGAGGGGACGAACTCGCGATTCGGGCAGACGAAGGCGCTGCTCGCGGAGTTCATCGAGCGCTGTACCGTGGGCAACGTCGAGAACGCGAAGATGCGCGACCTGAACCTTCTCAAGCCTTGAGGATTGATAGAATCCGGGCATGACGGGGCTCGCCCTCCTGCTCGCCGCGACCGCGCTCGCCTCCGAGCCCGCCGCCCTCTTTGACGCGCACGGCTGCCGCTCCTGCCATAAGGTCGGGCACCGCGGCGGCAACGCCGGGCCGGACCTGACCTTCGTGGGACACCGGCGCCCGAAGGCCTGGCTCGATAAGTGGCTGGCGAGCCCGCGGCACTACAAGCCGGACACGCGCATGCCCGAGCAGGGCTTGGCGTCCGCCGACCGCGAGGCCTTGGCCGGGTATCTCTCGCGTCTGAAAGGCTCCGCATGGGGCGACGCCGAGCCGTGGGACGCGGTGAGCGAGCCGCGCGCCAAGGGGGAATCCATCTACGTCCGCGCGGGCTGCGTGGCCTGCCACGGCCCGGCGGGACGCGGCGGCCACCCCAATCCCGGCGCGCACGGCGGCGTCATCCCGGCGCTGGCGCCCTTGATGGGCACCTACACTGCGGGCGAGCTCAAGGCCAAACTCAAGAAGGGCGTGGTCCCCGAGGTGCACGACGGCCCGCCCGCCGAGGTCGTCATGCCCGGCTGGGAAGGCCTGCTCGACGAGGCGGAGCTGGACGCTTTGGCCGCCTACCTCCTCACTCTCGCGACGGATTCCTCCAAGGATGGTTTCTAGATGAGCGACCTTCAAGAATGGCTGAACCTGTTCCTGCGCTGGGGGCACGCCATCGCGGGCATCATGTGGATCGGCCAGACCTACCTGTTCAACTGGATGGAGAAGGCCTTCGAGCCGCCGAAGGACGCCGCGGCCAAGCCCAATATCTCCGGCGAGTTGTGGATGGTGCACGGCGGGGGGTTCTATCTCGTCGAGAAGCAGAAGTGGCCCGAGGTGATGCCGCGGACCCTCCACTGGTTCAAGTGGGAGGCCATGTTCACCTGGCTGACCGGCTTCGCCTTGCTGGTCAGCACGTACTGGTTGGGCGCGCCCCTGCTCGACTACGGCTCGGCCATGCCGCGCTGGCAGGGCATGCTCGTCTCGGCGGCCTCGCTCGTCGCCGCGACGGCGGCCTACCGCCTGGTCTGGAAGACGCCTCTCGGCCGGAGCGAGGGCATGGGCTTCGCCGCGCTGTACGCCTTCCAGCTCGCCGTCGCCTGCCTGCTCATGAAGCTGCTCTCCGACCGGGCCGCCTATCTGCACGTCGGCGCGATGATGGGCACCGTGATGGTCACCAACGTGTGGATGACCATCATCCCCAACCAGAAGAAGATCATGGCCATCACCGAGTCGGGAGGGCCGCCCCGGCCGGAGCTGTCCTTGGAGGCCAAGCGCTGCTCCAAGCACAACACCTTGATGTCGATGCCGCTCCTGTTCACCATGCTCTCGAACCATTATCCTTCCATCACCTTCGGCGGCGGGCATCCGCTCCTGCTGCTGGCGGTCATCCTGCCCCTCGGGGCTTGGTTCGCCTACCTCATCCGCGAGCACACCTGATGAAGCCGAGGGTCCTGCGCTGTCCGTCGTGCGGGGCGGTCTCCGAGACGCCCGCGTCCTCCAAGCCCGTCCCGTGCGCGTACTGCAAGGCGGCGCTCCACCCGGCGCGCTGCGCGTGGTGCTTCACGTGGGCGTTCAGCGAGTCCGCGGCCTGCCCCGGCTGCCAGGCCGAGGCGGCGCCCGCTCCCGCCAAGCCGCTCACCTGCCCGTCCTGCCGCTCCCCGCTCTCCGGCCGCGTGCACGGCGGCATCCGTCTGGACGGGTGCGCGTCCTGCGGCGGCGTCTGGACCGACCCGGCGTCCTTGCGCCGGTTGTGCGAGGACCGCGCCGCGAAGGCCGCCTATCTCGGCGACGGGACGCTCTCGGCGCCCCTCAAGCCCCAGGACCCCAGCGCCCAGCCGATCCGCTACCGGCCCTGCGCCGCCTGCGGGGACATGATGAACCGCGTCAATTTCGCCGGCTCCTCGGGCGTCGTCGTCGACGCGTGCCGGCCGCACGGCACCTGGTTCGACGCCGAGGAGCTCGCCGCCATCTCGGCCTTCGTGCGCGCGGGGGGCTTGGACGCCGCCCGCGAGCGGGAGTTGAGGCGCTTGGAGGACGAGCTGCGGCGCCGGGCCGCGAGTCTCCATGAGCGTTCTTCCGACGCCTCGCCCATCGCTTACGACCCCGACGCCATGCGCTTCACCGTCTCCGCCGCGCGCGGCCTGATGAAGGCCCTGTTCGGCTGACGCCCCCTTGACGCCGGGCGGGACCCGGCCTATCCTTCGGTGTCCGAGGAGACATCGATGAACACTTTGCGCGTCGTGCTGTCGTTCCTGATACTGAGCCCCGCGTCCGTCTTCGCGCAGGACGGATCCGCTCCGAAGGGCGCTCGCTCGTCCGGGCGGCCGGCCAACGCCGCGGCGCCCGCCGCTCCGTCGGCCGCGCCCGTTCCCGCGCCGCCCTTTGCCGCCCTTTGCCCTCGGGTGCTTGTCCGTACTCCCCTT
>CAZTZW010000064.1:5949-10042 GCA_964618085.1 uncultured Elusimicrobia bacterium | reverse complement strand
TCGCGCAGCATGGACATCGACTCGGTGAGTTCGAAATCCATTATCTCTTGGAGTAGGTGTAGAAGCCCGCGCCGGTCTTCACGCCGAGCTTGCCGGCCGCGACCATCTCGCGCAGGAGCGGCGACGCCTTGTACTTCACGCCGCCGAAGCCCTGGTCGAGCACGTCCATGATGGCCAGGCACACGTCGAGGCCGATGTAGTCGGCCAAGGCGATGGGGCCCATGGGATGGGCCATGCCGAGCTTCATGATGGTGTCGATGTCTTCCTTGGTCGACACGCCCTCGCGCACGCACTCGATGGCCTCGTTGATCATCGGCATCAGGACGCGGTTCGACACGAAGCCCGGGAAATCGTTGGCGACCGCGCCGATCTTGCCGAGCTCGGAGGTCGGCTCCTTGATGGCGGCGGTGGTCTCGTCCGAGGTCTGCTTGCCGCGGATGATCTCCACGAGCTTCATCACCGGCACCGGGTTCATGAAGTGCATGCCGATGACCCGCGAGGGGTCGGGCACGGCGGCGGCGATGGAGGTGATGGGCAAGGAGGAGGTGTTGGTGGCGAGGATGGCGCCCGGGGCGCCGTGCTCGGCCAGCTGCTTGAACACCGCGGTCTTGATGTCCAGCTTCTCGGGGACGGCCTCGACCGCGAGGTCGAAGCCCTTGGCCGCGGCGATGGAGGTCGCGACCGACAGCCGCCCGAGGGCCGCGCCCTTCTCGGCGTCGCTGATGGTCCCCTTGGCGGCTTGGCGCTCCAGGTTCTTGGTGATGGTGGCCAGCGCCTTGTCGGCCAGCTCCTGCTTGGCCTCGACGAGGGTCGTCTCATAGCCGTTGAGGGCGAACACGTGGGCGATGCCGTTGCCCATCGTCCCGCCGCCGACCACGCACACCTTCTGGATGTCCATCGGGGTCATCCTACTACTTCGTCGTGGAGGGCGTCGAGCGGGGAGGCCGGGGCGCGGCGGAGTGGAGGTGGATGAGGCGGGGCCCGGCGGAGAGCGGGGTCTCGTACGGGAAGGACGCGACGCGGGAGAAGCCCGGCGGCGGCTCCGGCGAGAAGGACGTCGCCAGGACGATGCGGTTGAGGGTCATCCAGTCCCACGGACCGATGCCGCTCACCGGCCGGGTCGCCCGCAAGGCCTTCATGTTGCGCTCCAAGGTGAACGAGCCGTCCCAGTCGAAGCCGTTCTCGACCTTCTCGGGCGGCATCCCGCGCGCGACGGCCCGCATCCCCGCGTCCCAACGCGCCCGGTTCCACGCGAAGTAGTCCTTGAGGCCGACGCCCGTCGCCGCGGCCATCAGGAGACAGCCGAACGCCGCCGAGGAAGGCCGGAAGGCGCGCTCCCGGGAGCAGGCCAGCGCCGCGAGGATGGCGGCGGGCAGGATGATGAGGAGATAGCGGTCGTAGGCTGTCGGGAAAAGCAGCGAGACCAGCAGCGGCGGCGCGGCGAGCCAGGCGGCCACGCGCGCCTCGGGCGGCCAGGGGCGGGAGAGCAGGAGACGCGCCAAGAACAACGAGGAGAGCAGGCCCGCGAAGTCCAGCGCGCGCCACAGGCGCGGGTCGCCCCATGCGCCCGCGAACTTCTCGGCCGCCCCGTTCAACGTCACGACCCCCAGGCCGCCGCGATGGAGCGTATTGGGCAGCAGCGGCATCCCCCCCGCCGTCAGAAGACCCGCCGCCCAACCGGCGACGAGCAAGGCGAGCGCCGCCCCCTCGCGGCCGCGCGGGCGGGATAAGTCGCGCTTCGATGCGAGGCCCAGCGCGAGCGGGAGCATGAAAAGGGACAGGTACTGCGCGGCATGGCTCAGGCGCGCGGCGTACTCCGCCCACGCCGCCGGACTCAAGACCCCGGCGGGGTCCGGCGCCTGATGACGCGAGAGCCAGCCCCAGGTGAGGCCATGCACGAAGTAAAACCAGCACAGGTAGGCCGCGGCGACGGCGGCGGCCGGGAGCAGCAAGGCGCAAGCCGCGCGGACGGTGAGGCGGCGCTCCAGGCGGAGATGGACGAGCGCGCCCGCCAGCGCCAGCCCCGCGGACTGGCGCGTGAGGAAGGCCAGCCCCGCCAAGAGCGAGCCCGCGGCCAGCGCGGCCGGGTCGCCGGAGCGCAGCCCCTTGAGCAGGACCGCCAGACACAGCAAGGACAGCAGGAGGCAGGTGATGTCGGTATGGAAGCTCGCGCTCATGGCCGCGTACAGCGGACACGCCGCCTGCGCGGCCGCGCCGGCCAGGGCGCGGCGGCGCTCGACGCCGGCGCCGCGAAGGATGAAGAAGAGGAGCAGCGCCGCCGTCAGGCCCGCGCCCAGCATGAGCGCGCGCAGGGCGCCGTGCCCCGTCCCGCCCGCCCGCAAGACGGCCGCGCCCAGCGCGATGTGCGGCAGGGCCGCGGCCTTCGCCCACTCGGAAAGGCGCATCTCGCCCGTCGCGGCCAGATGGCGCGCCGACTCGGCGTAGATGAAGTCGTCGTTGAGCGGGAAGTCGCCGCGCGGGTCGACGTAGGCGAACAGGACGGCCCAGCCCAAGGCGAGCAGGGCCGCGCAGGCCCAGTCGCGCGGCTCAGCCCTCACGCGCGAAGGGTTCCAGCAGGCGCTCGAGGCCGCGCTGGTCGACGGCGTCGAAGGCGGCGAGCGCCTCGCTGTCGACGTCGAGCACGCCGAAGACGCGCCCCGAGGCGTCCCGCGCGGGCAGGCAGATCTCCGAGCGGTTCTTGGGGTCGCAGGCGATGTGGGCGGCGCCCAGGGCCGAGACGTCGTCGACGATGATGACGCGGCCCTCCAGCGCGCTGCGCCCGCACACGCCGTGCATCTCGAGCGGGGAGCAGGCGGGCTTGTCGCGGCGGGGCCCGAGCGTCATGGACTTCTTGTCGGGCTCCAGGAGATAGAAGCCGGCCCACGAGTACGGGTCGCGGGCGAAGCGCGTCCACAGCGCGTCCACGAGCTCGAACATCATCACCGAGCGCGAGGGCATGCTGTGGCCCCAGCGCCGGCGCAGCTCGACGTGGACGTCGTCGTAGCGCTGCTGCTTGGTCACGACTTCCTCGCGGGGCAGGCGCCCGGCCGCGCGGCCAGCGGCATGTAGTGCTGGCCCTGGGGCGACACCCACGCCGGGCCCGGCGCGTAGCGCTTCGACCAGCTCGCCACCAGTCGCCTCGCGTCGGCGTCGAGCGCGGCGGGGTCGACGCGCGTGGAGCGGAACAGCGCGTCGGCCGCGAACACCGCCGTGCCGCCCGCGCAGACGGTCGCGTCGATGAACAGCTCGACGCTGCCCTCGGCCGCCACGAGGTGGTCGAAGTAGGCGTCCGCGTCGACGGGGCGCGACAGCTTGAGCACGGGCACCCGGCCCTTCAGACCGTAGGCGAGCAGCCAATCGGGGTCCGACAGCGCCACGAGACGGTCGCCCGCGCCCAGGCGCGACGAGAGGTAGTCGGCCTCGGCGAGGGCCGGGTTGCCGTCGGGCGCGTAGGCCGGCGGGACGAAGAGGTTGTAGGCGAACGCCAGCACGGCCGCCGCCGGCCAGTGCCGGGGCACGGCGAGCACGAAAGCCGCCGGCAGGAGCAGCGCGCCCGCGTAGACGAAGCGGTTGTTCGGGTCGTTGAGGAAGAAGAAGACGGTGACGCCGGCCCACAGGCCGGCCGCGACGCGCCACAAGGCCCTCTCGCCCCAGGCGCGCCCGCGCAGCGCGCGCCAGGACGCGCCGATGACGAGAGGCGCGACGAACCAGGGCCAGTCGGCGGGCGCGTCGCTGCGCCAGAACGACTTCAGCTGGCCGAGGAGGTCTCCCGACTTCCACAGCGGGACGATGTCCTTGGGCAAGGACGAGACGAGGCCGCCGAGCGTGGGCGGGAAAGGCCAGCCGAGCAGCCACAGACGGTGGACGAAGACGACGTAGGCGCCGGCGAGCACGGCCGCGAGGCCGTAACCGAACGCCGCCCGCGCCCCCCGCCCGCCCCGCTTCCATACCTCATAGAGGGCGGGCAAGGCGACGAGTCCCGCGGCCGTGTCGAAACCCGCCGCCGCGCCGCTCCACAGGCCGGCCGCCAGCGCGTCGCTCGCCGTGAGCTTCTCGCGCGACAGGAGGCGCAGGACGACGGCGAGGACGCACG
>CAZTZW010000064.1:0-5939 GCA_964618085.1 uncultured Elusimicrobia bacterium | reverse complement strand
GCCGTCGACAACGTGTAGCTCGTGGTCTGGGAGCCCCACGCCCAGAGGTTCTGCGTGAGGGCGAGGAGGCCGGCCGCGCCGAAGGCCGCGGCCTCCTTGCCGCCGGCGCGCAGCACGACGCGATGGAGCAGGAGGATGTTGGCCATCCCGGCCAGGAGGCTGACCCACTGGAGCGCGGGCAAGGCCGGCCCCCGCATCCCGGCCGCTTCCCATAACCAGCGGACCAAGGCGACCACGGGCAGATACAGAGGGTGGAACGGCTCGAGGGTGTTGTAGCCCCCCGCCGCCTCCACCAACGGGTACATGATGGTGTGGGTGTTATGTCCCGAGGGCGGGAGGGCCAGGCGCGCGCCGGCCCACGCCAGGGCGACCAGCCAGGGGAGCGCCGTTCTTGTGCGAGCCGTCACAAGACGGTAGAATAGCTCCCATGGCCAAGAAAGTCAAAGCGGACCCCTCCCGGCAGCCCTTCCAGTACCCCCTCAAGCGGGAGTTCAAGGAGCCGGATTGGACGCGCCTGCCCGGTTATAAAGACGTCACCAAGGAGCAGTGGGAGTCCGCCCTTTGGCAGCGCCAGCACTCCATCAAGAACCTGAAGGACCTCAAGGACGCCATGGGCGCGTTCCTGACCGACGAGGTCGCCGAGCAGATCGTGAAGGACCAGAAGGAGAAGGCGACCATGTCCCTTCTCATCCCCCCGCACATGCTCAACTGCATGGACGAGAAGGACTTCGCCAACGACCCCGTCCGCCGCTACATGATCCCGATGGCGTCCGACCGCCACGCGGACTGGCCCAACCACCCCGTGGCCTCCCGCGACTCCCTCCACGAGAGCGAGATGTGGGCCACCGAGGGCCTCACCCACCGCTATCCCACCAAGGTCCTGGCCGAGATGATCTCGACGTGCCCGCAGTACTGCGGCCACTGCACCCGCATGGACCTGGTCGGCAACTCCGTCCCGCAGGTCGAGAAGCACAAGTTCACCCTCCAGCCCGACGCCCGCTGGGACGCGATGCTCGACTACCTGCGCAAGACGCCAACCATCCGCGACGTGGTCGTCTCCGGCGGCGACGTGGCCAACGTGCCCATCGCCAAGCTCGAGGGGTTCCTCATGAACCTCATGGACATCCCCAACATCCGCGACATCCGCCTCGCGACCAAGGGCCTCCAAGGACTCCCCCAGCACTTCCTGCAGGACGAGGTCTTGAAGGCCTTGGACCGCATCGCCAAGCGCGCCTGGGACCGCGGCGTCGACATCGCCGTGCACACCCACGTCAACCACGCCTCCCAGGTCACGCCCCTCGTGGGCCGCG
Source organism: uncultured Elusimicrobia bacterium (assembly GCA_964618085.1). Lineage (GTDB taxonomy): Bacteria > Elusimicrobiota > Elusimicrobia > UBA1565 > UBA9628 > GWA2-66-18. The sequence goes on along the minus strand of CAZTZW010000064.1, from coordinate 4,629 downwards.
CCGTGCGCAAGATCCTCGAGATGGGCTTCCGCGACGTCCGCAACCAGGGCGTGCTGCTGCGCGGCATCAACTCCTCCCAGAAGGACATGCTCGAGCTGTGCTTCATGCTGCTCGACCACGCGAAGATCATGCCGTACTACTTCTACATGGCCGACATGATCCCCAACTCCGAGCACTGGCGCCTCTCCATCGCCGAGGGCATGAAGCTCCAGCACGACATCATGGGCTACCTGCCCGGCTTCGCCACTCCCCGCGTCACCGTGGACGTGCCCTACGTCGGCAAGCGCTGGATCCACCAGCTCGCCGAGTACGACCGCGTGAAGGGCATCTCCTACTGGACCAAGAACTACCGCACCGGCATCGAGGCCGACGCCGACGACGCCCTGACCCGCCGCTACGAGTACTGCGACCCCGTCTACACCTTGCCCCCCGAGGGCCAGGCCTACTGGCGCACCTACAAGCCCGCCCCCGCCCCTGCTCACGCCTAAAGTTAACGGAGGGGCCAGGCACCGAGTTAACTTTCCTCCGAAAGTTAACTCGGTGCCTGGCCCCCTTGTTAACTTCTTACCCTGGGGGTAGACTTAGGCGATGACGGCCGAGCGCATCCTCATAGTCGACGACGAGCCGGACATCGTGCTCCTCGTCCGCATGTGGCTGGAGGGCGCGGGCTGCTCGAACCTCGAGAGCGCGAACACCGGCAAGGCCGCGCTCGAGGCGGCGGTGCAGAGGACGCCCGCCTGCGTGCTCCTCGACCTGGGACTGCCCGACATGGGCGGCATCGAGGTGTGCTGGAAGCTGCGCGCCAACCCCGTCACCGCGCGCGTGCCCATCATCCTCTTCACCGGCCATCGCAAGGACAAGCTGGCGGGCCTGGAGGGCGGCGCCGACTACTTCGTGGGCAAGACCGGCGACCCGAAGGAGCTGCTGGCCACCATCGACGCGGTCTTCCGCAAGAAGAAGCAGGAGGCCGGCGTGCTCGAGCGCGGCGAGCTGACCTTGCGCATGGGCGAGCGCGCGGTGCTCTGGCGCGGCGCGCCGGTGGCGACCCTCACGCCCAAGGCTTACACCCTCTTCCACATCCTGGTGGAACGCGGCCCCACCCCGGTGTCGCGCGACGACCTGTACCGCCTGGTGGAGGGCGTGGAGAACCCGGGGCTTTCCCGGGCGCTCGACGTCCTCCTCCTGCGCCTGCGCAAGTCCCTCCCCCCCGAGCTGGCCTCCCGCATCGTCGTCGTGAAGAACTTCGGGTACTGCTACCTGGAGCAGGCCAAAGTAACAGGCGTGTAACGCGGCGCAACAGCGCCGTGAATTTACTAATCGTTAACCTCGGGCTAGACTCATGAGCGTCCCATACGCCGATACCGCTCACCCGGGGAAACCCGGGGCCGCAAAGCCGAGGGGCTGACGGGCGCGAGAGCGCCGCAAGCCGGCCGGGCTGCCGAAGCCGGGACCTCTTATGCGAGGGGTCTTCCTGACGGCGCTGTTGGCGGCATGGGCGCAGACGCCCGCCATGGCTCAAGCCGATGAGACCGCCGCGCTCGCCTCCGCCTTGGGGGACGCCGCCGCCCGCAAGTCGGTCAAGCGCATCGCCGTCATCCCCTTCGTGGGCCCGCGCGGCACTTCCTCTTATAGCGGCTCGGTCGCGGCCGCGCGCCTGGTCACGAGCCTCCTCTCGCGCGGCGGCCTCGAGGTGGTGGAGCGCCCCATGCTCGAGAGCATCCTCAGCGAGCAGAAGCTCGGCCTCTTCGGCGTGATGGACCCGGCCACGGCCAAGACCGTGGGCAAGGTCCTGGGCGTCGAGGCCATCCTCACCGGCACCGCGGTGGACCTGCGTGGCGGCAAGGTGGAGCTCAACGCCCGCCTCATCCACGTCGAGACGGCCCAGGTGCTGGCCGCCGCCGCCGCGCGCGTGCCCAAGGACTGGGACGAGCCCTCCGACATCGGCTCCGCCGACCTCATCGTCTCGGTGCCCTCCTTGGGCGGCGACGCGCCGCGCCTGCGCTGGAACGACGCGCTCAACGACGGCGAGGACGCCTGCGCGCAGCGAGAGAACCGGCTGGAGCGCGGCCTGCTCGACCTCAAGGCCCGCTTCTGGGTCGCGAAGCTCAAGGACCCGTCCTTCTCCCCCGCCCGCATCACCCGCAACCCCGGCTCCGAGATCCGCGACCCCGGCCTGCGCGCGGAGTTCTACGAGCGCCTGCGGCGGCTGTACTACTCGGGCGACGCCGCGCCGCTCTCCGGCCAGGAACGCGCGGCCCTGGCCAGCGGCCTGGAAGACCTGCGCGCTCTGACGAGTTCGTGCGAGGATTGAGAGGAGGCAAGATGAAGACCCGGATGATGCTGTTGTGCGGGGCGGCGATATGGGGATGCTCGGCCTGCTCGGGAGTGGCGAGTCGCGTGAAGGACGGTCAGGTGGGCATGGTCATCGACCAGAAGCCCGTGACGGGCGGCTACATCGAGGCCATCGGCATCGGGGCGTCGGACCCCGCGCTGCCCACCGAGACCCAGCGCAAGGCGCTGGCGCGCGACGCGGCCATCGTGAAGGCCCAGTACGAGCTGCTGTCGCTCGTCAAAGGCGTCACGCTCGAGGGCGGCATCACCGTGGCGCGCGCCCTCGAGCAGGACTCGACCTTGGAGGCGCGCCTGACCGCCACCTTGCGCGGCGCCGAGGTCCTCAAGAGCGAGTTCACCGCCGACAACGGCTGCGTGGTGACCTTGCGCCTGCCCAAGGACCGCATGGAGCGGCTCATGGGAGTGCGCCTCCAGTGAGGACGGCCCTCCTGCTGGCGGCGGCGCTGCTCGCCGGCTGCGGGCACGCCCCGCGCGCGCCGCGGACGACGGCGGTGCGCGCGGAGGGGTGGGCGCCGCTGGGTCCGGAGGGACGCGAGCACGCCCGCGACCGGGCCCTGGCCGACGCCCTGCGCCGCGCGGCCGAGCGCGGCTCGGGCGTCGAGGTCGAAGGACGCTCCGCCGTCCGCGACTCGGTGACGCTGAGCCAGGACGTCGTCACCCGCGCCCGCGGGACCGTGCGCTCCTGGCTGGTCCTGGGCGAGCGGGTCGTCGACGGCATCCTGAAGGTCGGCATCCTGGCGCAGGTCGAGGACGGGCGCGAGCCGGAACGGACGGTGGCCCTGACGTTCTCCGACCGGCGCATGGAGGCCGGGGTGGCCAAGGCCCTGGCGGAGAAGGGCATCGTGACCGACCGGCGGGCCTCGACGCGCGTGTCGGGCACGGCCAAGGCCCGCGCCCTGCACGTGTCGGTCTTCCCCGGCACCGAGTCCTTCCGCGCGAGCACCGAGCTCGTCATGAGCGCGAGCGGCGGCCCGCCGCGCCGCTTCTTCGCGGAGGCCTCCGCGCTCGACGTGGACGAGGAGCTCGCGGCGGACAAGGCCGTCGAGGCCGCGGGGTACAAAGCGGGCCTGGCTTTGGCCGACGTCCTGGCGGCGCGCCCCTGAGTCAGCGGCCGCGGCCCGCCCCGAGCGCGGCGGCCCGCGCGAAGAGGGACGAGAGCTCCGCGACCTCGAGCCGGGTCAGGCCGTGGTGCCACGCATCGAAGAGCAGGATGATGCGCGCGGTCCCGCTCTCGTTGCGGACCTCATGGACGTAAGTGTCGTCGAAGACGAGGGTCTTACCCTCGCTCCACGTGCGCCGCTCCCCCTGCACGGCTATCCAGGCGCCGCGCGGGGCGACCAACGACAACTGGAAGGTGATCCGCCCGTTGAAGTTCGAGTGATGGGGCGTGATATGCCCGCCCGGGTCCACCTGGGAGAAGCCCGCGTTCCCGAAGAACGGCAGCCGGGTCAAGGCCTCGACCGTGCGCGGACACGACGCCCGATTGGCCGCGGTCCCCTCGTCCACGGCGCCGCGCTTGCCCAGCCACGCCGCGTCCTCATAGCGCCAGAACGGGAGCTCGCGCCAGCCCTTGTTCGTCAGGTCGGGACGCGCCTCCGCGCTGGTGCGCGCGGCCGCCAGACGCGCGGCCACGGCGGCGAGCTCGGCGCGAATGGAAGGAAAACTCTCCTCGAGGCCGGCCAGCCACGGATAGTCGCGAGGATCGTGCCAAGGCCTGGCCTCCAGCCCGGGGAACCACAGGCGGCCGGGCTTGCCCTCCATCTGCCGCGGGTCGGCGAGCTCCGGCTCGCGCCGGCCGAGCACGGTATCGGCGAAAGCGAGCAGGCGCGCGTTCGCGGAGGACGCGAGCTCTCGCGCCCAACGAGCGCGCTCCGCCTCCACGAACGCCTTGAGTTCGTCCGTCATGCCTTCTCCAGTAGGGACCAATCGAAGCCCACGGGCAGGTTGCGGACCTTCCCCGCCGCGTCATGCCAGCAGTACAGCCAGGAGGAACGATTGCCGCGCATCAAGGCCAGCGCCTTCGTCAGCGCGGCCTCGCGCTCCGCGGCGGACAGGTCCCCGCGCGGAGCGCCGGCCTCGGCCATGAAGGCCGGCGCCCATGCGCGCGCCGCGGCGAAGATCCTCGCGGCCTCGTCCTCCTCGCCGCACGCGGCCAGCGCGCGCGACAGCAGCAGCCAGGCCGCGTAGCGCCGCGGCTGGGCCTCCACGGCGACGCGCAGCTCCGCCAAGGCCTCTTTCGTCCGCCCCAGCCCGAGCAGCGCCTCGCCGCGCCAGGCC
>CAZTZW010000063.1:0-10060 GCA_964618085.1 uncultured Elusimicrobia bacterium | reverse complement strand
GCGGCGGCGGGACGGGCATCCTCGCCCGCGCCTCCTGCTCGGCGAGGCGGTGCATCAGCTCCGCCCGGCTCGTCTCGAGGTCGTTGAGCCGCTTGTTCAGGGCGTCGACCTGGGAGGCGAGCTCGGCCGCGCGGTCCCGGGCGCGGCGCAGCTCGGCCTCCTCCGTGGCCGCCTTCGGGGCGAGCAGGTCCCCGAAGTTCTTCTTCATGTCGGCGTCCTGGAAGAGGTCCTCGGCTCCCGCCGGGAAATCCTCGTCGCCGACGAGACCGGCCGCGTCGATCTGCAGGCGGTCGAGCACGCCCTGCGTGGAGGCCAGTTCTCCCTCGGAGATGAGCGCCCAGGAGGCGCGGTCCAGGCCCAGACCGGCCAGGTCGGGGATGTCCCCGGCGAGGCGCCAATCGGCCTCGCCGCCGCCGGCGACCTCTCCGACGCTCACCAAGGTGGACGAATCCACGCCGGGGAGGCCGGAGAACGCCGCCCGGTCGAACGGACCCAGGATGCGGGAATCCTTATAGACCCAGTACTTCACCGCCTTCAGGATACCCGGACCCTGTTACGGATTCAAGGCGAAAAACGCCTTAAAACGACCGGATCACCACCATGTCACGATGACACGATGTACGGAGAAAGAGAAACGGCAACGACTTTCGCCGTTGCCGTTCCCATCCTTTCCGTCCATCGTGTCATCGTGTCATCGTGACATCGTGGTGGACGTGGCCGTCGCCGTTAAGACTCGGCGCGGGACTCGAAGTCGCCGATGGTGGAGAAGTCCGGCCCCGCCTCGGGCGCGTCGGTCTTCTGCTCGATCTGGTTCTGGTACTCGATCGAGTAGCGGCAGTAGGGGATGGCCTCCAGCCGCGCGCGGGAGATGGGCTTCTGAGTCGCCTCGCAGCGGCCGAAGGTGCCGTTGTCGATCTTGCGGATGGCGGCCTCGATCATGTCGAGCGTCACGCGCTCGTTGTCGGAGAGCTCGAACATCAGCTCCTTCTCGATGGACTGGCTGGCCTGGTCCACGGAGTCGCCGTTGTCGACGTCGTCGACCTTCTGCTTGCGGACGGTCTTGAGGATGTCGTCGCGCATCGCGACGAGCTCCTTGCGGAAGCCGGCCACGCGCGCGGGCGTCAGCCAGGCCATGGCCTTGGCGAGCTGGGCGGGCGTCTGCGCCTTGGGGGCGGGCTTGGCGCGCGGGGCGGCCGCGGCCTTCGCCTTCTTGGGGGCTGATTTCTTCGCGCTCTTCTTCGCCGGTTTCTTGGCCATGAAAGGGTCTCCTAACGTCTTTTACGGGGCGTCATGTTAGCTATTCGCTTCGTCGTAAGCAACAGCATGGCCGTAAAGAAATACCGGCGAAGCGCACGCATGATAGCCCCGGTCCTTCCCCGGCGCAAGACCCAGGTTCAGCGAGAGGCGGCGGGGATCGGCAGGTTCCTCTCCCGGTAGTAGCGCTGGATGTCCGGGATCTCGCGGATATAGTCCCAGGCCAGCGCGTAGCTGCGGTTGGTGGGGTGGGCGGTCCCCGTATAACCGAAGGGCAGCTGCTGGGGGTACTCCCACAAAGGCGTGAGGAGCTCGTGGCTCTTCACGTAGCTCTGCCCGACCCCGTGATGCGTCAAGCGCGCCGTCCCGTCGCTGATGTCGCCGAACCAGGCCCGGCCGGCGTCGTCGCGCAGGAGCGTGTAGCGCAGCTTCCCGTCGGCCGAGGCGTAGACCTCGGCGCGCACGTTGCCGTAGACCGGCGACTGGAAGGAATACTGCTGGACCGGCTTGGAGTAGTCGGGGGCGGCTCCGGCCGTACGTATGACGAGATTCTGCGGCTCCGCCTTATGGCCGGCACGCGCCGTCTTGAGGGTCCGCGGGATGTCCTCCGGCAGGATCTCGGTGCTTCCGCGGACGAACCGGCGGATGTAATCCGGGCTCCCGATGAGCCTTTCATACTCCTTCTCGGTGCGGAGGACCGGCAGCAGACCATCGAGGTCGCCGGGCCTGATCGTGGGAGGCGAGTTCGTCTTGAGCCCCGACAAGAACTCCTGCAGGCGCGGGGAGAGGGCGAGCGCCTCCTCGCTGAGGCCGGCTCCTTTGTCGTACCAGCCCCTCTCCTGATGATAAGCCGGCAGGTTCCGGAACACCGACGAGGAGTTCGAGCGGTAGACGACGGAGTACACGGGACCGTCGGCCGTCTCCTTGCGCAGGACGGAGAAGAGGCGCCCGCCCTCGTCCTTGAAGAATCCGCTGAAGGAGAAAGTGTCGCCCCCCACCCGGACGGTGTTCTCGAAGCGCACGCCCTGCTGCTCAAGCGCCTGCAGCACGGCCGTCTGGCGCGGCCGCAGTTCGGTGATGTCCTTGAGCGTCTTCTCCAGCGGCACGCCGTTCTCGTTCCATACCACGCGGACCGCCTTGCCGTCCACCGTATCGACGACGGCGTCGGTCAACCGTCCGTCGGAGCGCAGGATGGAGACCGGGGTGCCCGTGCGTATGTCGCCGAGGTGCGTCGACAGCGGGTTCTGGAGCTGGTCCGGGAACAGCTTCTTCGTGTACGGCCCCGTGAGGGGGTCCTCGAAGCGCACGAGGACGCGGCCGTCGTTGAGCACGGCCTCGACGACGCCGTTGGTCAGCCCCCCGTGCGTACGCGGCACCGAGACGGCGAGGCCTTCTTTGACGGGCATCCCGGCCAGACCGAGGCGGATCGCGTCCTTGGCCTGCTGCGGCGAGAGGCCGCCCTCGGTCAGCAGGGCCAGCTTGCTCTTCAGCTGCTCCTGCGTGCACAGGTAGACGACGCAGGGGACGCGCTCATGCGCCTGAAGCACCGCGTTCGCCTGACGCTCGTCCAGACCGAGCTGCGTCTGCGCCGCCTTGATGCGGTCCTGGGGCTCGAGGATGCCGGCGTTGCGGATGACTTGGGGCTTGTCCTTTTCCGCGACGGTCGCCGCGCGGAGAGCCCTCTCCCCGGCGTTCGCCTCCGCCTTGACCAGCAGGCGCACCTCGGACTTGATGGGCGCGTTGAGCGTCCCCTTGCCCGGATTGAAGGGAACGGCGTCCAGGGCCACGGACGTCGTCGCCAGGAGCGCGATGCCGGCGCCCTTCCAAGAGAAGCCGTCGCGCCACAGACCGGCGTAAGCCTCCTTCGCGAGCGGCACGCTCTCGGTCAGGCCTAAGGGCGTGAACGTCGTCAGGAAGGCATGCCGCCGCTTCTTCTCGTCGGGCTCCGTCACGGCGGCGCCGATGCCGACGACGCTGTTGACCACGTGCCCGGAGAGCGTATAGCCCCAGAGGGTCGCGCACTCCAACCGCTGAGACCTTTCGCAGGCGACGTCCCGCTGCCAGGCGACGTTCTCGAGCTTTTGCTCGTTCCGCTCGCGCCATAGGTTCAGCCAGTTGTGCGAGTGCAGTTGGACGGCCTGTCCCAGAGGCAGGTCCTTGCGCCACACCGGCGCCGTGTTCTGAGGGTCGTAAGCGGTCAGGGCCGGGCCCTTCTCAGGCGGCGGGGGGTCGAACACGTTGTACTTGATCGGCGCCGCCTTGATGGCGAGGATGGAGGCCTCGATGACCTCCGGCGCGATCGCCGTCTTCATCGTCTGCTGCACGAGGCGGTCGCGCAGGTCGGGAACGTCGAAGTCCTGCGCCCGGGCGGCCTTCTGCTCCGGAGGGAGCTTCGCGCTCAAGACCTCCCACGACGCCTGCGCCTCCATGCGGCGCTCGATCTCCTTCATGCGCGCCTCGAGGGCCGCACGCTCGTCGGCGGAGAAGGCGGCGCTCTGCAGCATGGCCGGAAGCGCCGCCGATATCTGCGCCCAATGGCGGCGCTCGTCGGCGTCGAAACCGCCGGAAAGCAGGAAGGACGACAACGTCTTGAGCTTCGGGTCCTTGATCTTCGGCTCGAAGCGCTCCAGGGCCGCGGAGACCTTGCCCGCCGGAGTCTTCGCGAGATCGACCTTCGAACGGCCGATATAGGCTTCCCGCGCGCGGGCTACCGCGTCGGCCGGGAGCGCGGCGGAGAGGCCGCGAAGCTTGGAGGCCACCTCGTCCACGCCGCGGCCGACGAGCTCGCGTTTCTGCTGCGTGCCGTCGTGCCCCAGATGGAGGACGTTGATCTGGCGCCACAGCGACGTCGCCGTGGCCAAGTACAGGTCGCGGCGCTCCTTGAGGCAGGCCTTCACCTGAGGGGACGCGCCGGGAACGAGCTTCTCCGCGGCCGCGTCGGCCTCGCGGACGAGCGCGTCGAGGTCCGGCCCCTGCATGCGCTCGGGGTCGAGGAACCACTGCGCCAAAGGTTCGGCCAGGGCGCGGATGGATCCCGCGGTCGCGCGGCTGAGCGCCGCGACCACCGAGGCGCCGGCCTCATGAGGAGGCATCGACGCGCACGCCGAGGTCGTCTGGGCGTGCGAAGGACGGGCGGACAGGAGGACGAGCAGGGCGAGCGCGGTCAGTTTGATGCGCGGGTCCTTCTGCTCCTCGCGGCGCTTCAGATGCCGGGCGTAGAAGAAGATGCCCAGGCCGAGGGCCGCGAAGAGCAGCCTCATCCACGGCCAGGACTTCGGCTTTCTTCCGTCGTAGTACTCGCCGCCGTGCCCGCGGCCGTCGCTCCCCCGCGCGCGCGCGCCGGCCGCGGACGCCGCGGCCTGCGCTCCGCCCATCGAGATGACGCCCGCCTCGCTGTACAAGGCGCCGGCCGCGCCGGACGGCACGCCCTCGGCGGAACGCCCGCCGCCCATGCCGGAGAGCCGCGACAGCAGGCGGTCGAGCCCGGAGAGCTTCATGAACCCGCCGCGCGCGCGCGCCGCGGTCGCCTTCTCGTACGCCTCGTTCTGCTGGGCGACGTACGCCTCCCAGTCCTTGTCGCCCCCCTCGCCGATCTCCTTGAGGCGCTTGTTGATGTTCGCCAAGGTCTCGGGCGAGACTTCCTCGTCCTTCTTGTACGAGCCTTCCTCCGCGTTGGGGTTGCAGTCGCCGGAGACCTTCTCGCAGGACTTCGTCCACACGTAGTCGCGGGCCGGGCGGGCCATGTGCTTGAACTCCGGCGTGGACGACGCGCCGGGCACGGTGAGCCGCGCCTGCAAGCCGGCGTAGGAGACGGGGTCGATGACCTGGTAGAGGTCCGGGCGCCTGATGAGCATGCGCGGCTGCTCCTCGATGCGCTTGCGCAGGGCGTCCAACGCGCGCCCGTCGGCCGGGCGGCCGGCGGCGTCCACGATCTGCATCAGGCCGTCGCGCCCGGGAGCGGCGCGCAGGCCCTCCGCCCGGAACGCGTGGCTGAAGCCCGTCGAGGCCGCGGCGACCAGGTCCTGGTTCCCCCCGGCGCGCGGCGCGTCGGTCGTCTGCGCCCTCGGCTCGGGCGAAGGACCGGCGGGCGGCGGCGTCTTGCCCGCGAGCGGCCCGGCCGTCGTGTCCGCCCCGAACGTCTGCTTCAAGACGTTGGCCATGGCCGCCGCGGTGCTCTGAGCCTTCTTATTGGAACTCTTGAGGCCGGAGCTCGCCGCCGGGCTGGGACCCGGGCCCGTGCCGCCCGGCGTCCCGGCGGAGGCCTGCGGGGAGAACGGGGCGGCGTCCGGCGTCTGCTCCTGAGACTCGGGGGCCGGCGTCTGGCTGGGAGGCGTCTGACCGCGCGGCGTCTGCCGCGGGGCCGGCCTATTGGCGGTCTGCGGGGGTGCGGCGTGAGAACCGACCCCGCCGACGCCGTGCTCGCCCCCGCGGCGTCCGATGCCCGTATGAACCTCCCCGCCGTCCCTATCGGACGTCGAAGGCTCCGGTATCTCGACGGGGTCGGCGAAAGCGGCAGGGACCGCCAGGACGGCCGCGGCCGAGAACACCAGCGCGAGGAAGGGTTTCGCGCCCATCTTGGGGAGTATAGACCCCCTTCCTAATATTCGCAAGATGGGGGTCTACCCCCCTAAAACGGCCCTAACCGATGCGGGCGGCGGCTTCGCGCAGGCGCGTCAGGACCATGTCGCGGCCCATGACTTCCATCATGAGGAACAAGGTCGGCCCCTCGGTGCGGCCGGTGCAGGCCACGCGGATGGGATGGAAGACCTGTCCGTTCTTGAGCCCCTTGTCGGCCACGAACTGGCGGATGCGGGCCTCGAGCGGCTTGTCCTCGAAAGGCGAGAAGTCCTTGAGCGCGTCGGCCAGGCCGAGGAGGACGTCCTTGGCGCCGGGAGCCTTGAGCACCTTGTCGAAGGCCTTGGGGTCGAACTCCACGGGCTTGTAGAAGAACTCGATGAGGGTCGGGATCTCGGAGAGGAGCTTGAACTTCTCGTGCTCCAGCGCGATGACCTTCTCCAGTGCGGGGCCCTTGGCCCCCCACAGGCCGGCCTTCTCCAGGAACGGCTTGGCGAGCTCGATGAGCTCCTTCACCGGGGTCTGGCGGATGTACTCGCCGTTCATCCAGTTGAGCTTGACCGTGTCGAAGGTGGCCGGGCTCTTCTGGCAGTGCTCGAGGTCGAACTTGGCCTTGAGCTCCTCGTCGGTGAACAGCTGCTGGGAGTCCGAGGTGGACCAGCCCAGGAGCGCGAGGTAGTTGCGCATGGTGTGCGGCAGGTAGCCCTGGTCGCGGTACTCGAGCACCGAGGTCGCGCCGTGGCGCTTGGACAGCTTCGAGCCGTCGGGCCCGAGGATCATCGACAGGTGCGCGAACACCGGCGGCTTCCAGCCCAGCGCGTAGTAGATCTGGACCTGCGACGGCGTGTTGGACAGGTGCTCGTCGCCGCGGATGACCTGGGTGATGCCCATCAGGTTGTCGTCGATGACGCAGCAGAAGTTGTACGTCGGGCCGTCCGTGGTCTTCCAGATGACCAGGTCCTGCTGGAGGTTGTTCTCGAAGGAGACGTTGCCGCGGATCTTGTCCTCGACGATGGTCGTGCCCTCGGTGGGCATCTTGAAGCGGATGGAGAACTTCTTGCCGGCGGCCTCCTGCGCGGCCTGCTGCTCCTTGGTGAGGTTGCGGCAGCGGCCGTCGTAGCGCGGCGGGCGCTTCTCGAGCTGGGCCAGGCGGCGCATCTCATCGAGCTCTTCCTTGGTGCAGTAGCACTTGTACGCCTTGCCGGCGTCGAGCAGCTGGTTCAAGTACTTGCGGTACACGTCCACGCGCTGCATCTGGAAGTACGGCGAGAACGGGCCGCGGTCCTTCTTGCCGTCGATGGGGCCCTCGTCCCAGTTCAGCCCCAGCCAGGTGATGGAGTCGAGGATGGCGGTCACGGACTCGTCGGTGGAGCGGACCTCGTCGGTGTCCTCGATGCGCAGGATGAAGTCGCCCTGATGGCGGCGGGCGTAGAGCCAGTTGTAGAGCGTGGTGCGGGCGCCGCCGATGTGCAGGAAGCCGGTGGGAGACGGGGCGAAGCGGGTGCGGACCTTGGTGGTCGTCATGACAGGGAGCTCTCCAGTAGTTCTTGTGCGTGCTTGCGGCTGGCCGCGGTGGCGCCGCGTCCGCCGAGCATGGCGGCGACGGTCTCCAGCCGCTTGGGTCCTTCGAGGAACGCCACGCGCAGGCGCGTGCGTCCGCCGTCCACGTCCTTGGCGGCGTGCAGGTGGTTCTTGGCGAAGCAGGCCACCTGCGGCAGATGGGTGACGCAGAGCACCTGGCGGCCCTTGGACAGGGCGGCCAGCCGCTCGCCGACCGCGCGCGCGACCTCGCCGCCGACGCCGCCGTCGACCTCGTCGAAGACGAGGAGCGGGGTGCGGTCGGCCTTGGCGAAGGCGGTCTTGAGCGCGAGCATCACGCGCGACAGCTCGCCGCCGGACGCCGCGGTCTTGATGGGGCGCGGCGGCTCGCCGGGGTTGGGCGCCAGCAGGAAGGACGCCGTGTCCGCGCCGGTCGCGGTCCAGGCCCCTTCCTCCAGCTCGACGGCGCAGGCGAAGGCGGCGTGCGGCAGGCCGAGCACCTTCAGCTCCTTGAGCGCCGCGGCCTCGAGCCGGCGGCCCGCCTTCACGCGCGCGTCGTGCATCGCGTCGCACAGCTTGGACAGGGCCTTCTCGGCTTTGACCAGCTCGCGCTTGGTCTCTTCCAGGCGCTCGTCGGCGTTCTCGAGCGCGTCGAGCTCCGCGGCCAGCCGCTCGCGCGCGGCGAGCACGTCGTCGAGGGTCAGGCCGTGCTTCTTCTTCAGGCGCGCGAGCGCCTCCTGCCGCGAGAGCAGGGCGTCGAGCGCCGCCGGGTCGGCGGACACGCCGTCGCGGTAGGCGCCGACCTCATGGGCGACGGACTCGGCGGCCAGGCGCGCGGACTCCAGCTCCGCGCGCAGGCGGTCGGCGGACGGGTCGACGCGGGCGAGCTCGCCCAGCGCCTTCTCGGCCTTGGACAGCCGCGCCAGCGCGGCGTCCTCCTCGGCGTAGAGCAGGCCGTAGGCCGCGTCGGCCCAGTTGCGGAGCTTTTCCGCGTTCTTCAGCCGCGGCAGGCGCTCGTCGAGCTCTTCTTCCTCGCCGGGCTTGGGCTTCACCGCGTCGATGTCCTCGAGCTGGAAGCGCAGCAGCTCGACGCGGCGCTCGCGCTCGGCCTCGGACATGTCCGCGGCCTCCAGGCGCGCCTTCAGACCCGCCCACTTCGCGTGCGCGGCGGCCAGCGCCTCCCGCTCGGTCTCCAGGCCGCCGTAGCGGTCGAGCAGCTCCAGCTGGGTCGACGGGCGCAGCAGGGCCTGGTTCTCGTGCTGGCCGTGGAAGTCGGCGAAGGCCTCGCCCACGGCCGCGAGCGCGGCGACGGGCGCGGCGTGGCCCGCGACGGAGGCGCGCGTGCGGCCCGTGGCGTCGAGCTCGCGGCGCAGGACGACGGGTCCCGCGAGCTTGAAGCGGTCGCGCAGGTCGGCCGGCAGGTCGGCGGCGTCGACGACGGCCTCGACCTCCAGGCGCGACGCGCCCGCGCGCAGCCAGGACGCCGAGCCGCGTCCGCCGAGGAGGAAGCCCAACGCCTCGAGCAGGATGGACTTGCCCGCGCCCGTCTCGCCGGTCAGCGCGGTGAAGCCCGGGCCGAAGTCCAACTCGACCTTCTCGGCCACGGCGAAGTTGACGACCTTCAGCTTCCGGAGCATGTCAGCGCACCCCCCACTGGAGCTTGCGGCGCAAGGCGTCGAAGAAGGTGCGCTCGGGCGGCATGAGGAGGCGCAGGCAGCCGCCGGGGTGCAGACGCACCTCGTCGCCCACCTTCAGCTCGCGGCCGCGCTGGCCGTCCAGGGAGACGTGCACGGGCGGCGCCGAGTGCAGGCGCCGCCGCTCGTGGCGGATGACGAGGGGCAAGGACGACGGCACGATGAGCGGGCGCTGGGTGAGCGCGTGCGGGCAGATGGGGACCACGAGGTTCACGTCGAGCGAGGGGTCCACGATGGGCCCCGAGGCCGCGAGCGCGTAGGCCGTCGAGCCCGTGGGCGTGGCCACGATGAGCCCGTCGCCGAAGTACTCCGCCACCGTCGCCCCGTCGGTGCGCATGGACAGGTTCACCGCGCGGGCCTGGTCGCCGGTGCGGATGACGCATTCATTAAGGACCAAGGTCGGCCCGAAAAGTCGTCTCGCGCCTCGAAAAACCTCGACCGACAGCATCGAGCGCTCCTGGACGTTCAGGCGCCCCGCGAGCGCCGCGTCGAGGCTCTTGCCCAGGCCGCGCGCGTGCGCGCCGGCCAGGAAGCCCAGCCCGCCGGCGTGCACGCCGAGCAGGGGCAGACCGCGCGGCGCCGCCAGGCGCGCGACCCGCAGCATCGTCCCGTCCCCGCCGACGGCCACCGCCATGTCCGCGCGGTCGAGCGCTCCCGCGGGAGGGCGGTTGCCCGCCAGCCAGGACCTCACCTTCCTCTTCCTCAGGTGCCGCGCCGTGTCGAGCGCGGTCCGGCGCGACTCCGGCCTGGCCTCGTTGTAGAAGACCAGGACCGAGCCGATCGCGCGGCCGGACGGGGGAGAGGACACGGAGGGAGTCGCCATCGGTGGAGAGTTCGAGCGCGCCCGCTCGAGCGTCGCCTATCATATCAAATGAGTCCCCGCCCCTTCGGACGCCCAGCCCGCGCGCGTCTCCGACGAGGACGGACACCCGGCCGAGGCGCAGGACCCACGGCCCGCCGGCGGCCCAGCGCTCCAGCCGCGAGCCGGCGGCGCGGGC
>CAZTZW010000062.1:4231-10174 GCA_964618085.1 uncultured Elusimicrobia bacterium | reverse complement strand
CCAGCTTAACCACCGCCGTGGCCTGAGGTTAAGCTGTGAGCCAGTCCCCCATAAAAAGGGAAGGGCCCGCCTCTCGGCGGGCCCTTCTTTTTGCTTCCGTCCTAAGCTTAGAGCTTGCGGACGTTGGCGGCGCGGGGGCCCTTATCGGACTCCTGCATGTCAAATTCGACAGCCTGGTTCTCGGCGAGAGTCTTGAAACCATCGCCCAGGATCGAAGAATGATGCACGAAGAGATCCTTAGAACCGTCATCAGGGGTGATGAAGCCGAAACCCTTCTGATCGTTAAACCACTTCACTTTTCCAGTCGACATGAGTCTGTATATCCTCTTTGCTTGCGTCTGTTCCGGCGTTTTGCGCCCGGTCATACCCTTTCGAGTACCTCCGTATTATAGCACGTTCCCGCCCTTTGTCTTCGACGGAGATGTGAACATTTGACGACGGAGCTTGGATGTGGGACAATGCCCCCATGGAGCCCCCCAAGGACCCCGCCAAGCGCGCCGAGTACCTCGAGCGCCTCCTGGGCGGCCTCAACCAGACCGCCGAGAGCCTGAAGTTCGAGATCCCCTACTACAAGCCCGACGACCTCCAGGGCCGATACGCGAAGAAGTTCCTCGCGGCCGTGGAGACCCAGATCGTCGAGGCCAAGAAAGAGCTCGAAGCCCTGGGCAAAGAGCTCCCCGCCAAGCGGCCCGAAGGCGAATAGCCTTTGCCGTCCCTTAGCCGGTTTTTTTAAGTCTTTTGGCTGGCGTTCCGGCGTTCCGGGGCTATACTCGGAACATGAGCAAAAAGACCTTGCGCTCGACGGCCATCCTCCTCACGCTGTTCACGTTCTGCACGAACAACCTGGGCGCCGCCAACTTCATGCTCATGGGGCCGCCTCCCGCCGCGACCCACCTGATGCCGCGCCCCCCCATCGCGCCCGCGGCCCTGCCCGCGCCTAAGCCGGCGCCGCGCGAGCCTCTCTACCGCCTTCCGGACGTCCTGGCCCCGTTCAAGCGCGCCTACGCCTGCGCGCGTTCCGCCGCCGCCGCCTTCTTCGCGCCCCTGCCCCAGGAGGCCGTGAACGTCGTCCCGCCCGCGCGCCTCCCGATGCCGGCGGAGCCCAAGCCCGCCTCGCGCCCCGAAGCGGCCGTCTCCGCCAAGACCGAGACTATGGGCATCGCCCTTCCGGTCGCGCCCCGCATGGGCGACCTGCTCATCGATTGGGAGGAGAAGAGCCTGTTCGGGCCCATGCCCGCGCCCGACCGCATCCCCCCGCCCGCGGTGACGCCCACCAAGCGCCGCGCCATCCGCCGCCTCGCGTTGACCGGCAGCTTCATGCCCATCACCCAGCGCGGCGAGCGCGTCGCGGGCTTCCAGCCCATGCGTCTGCACTGGGAGAAGTCGTACGCCGAAGGCCTGGCTCCGGCGTCGCCCTACAAGCTCAACATCAACACGGGCTGGGAGAACGTCGCCGACGTGCGCCAGATCGGGTATGAGGGCAGCAAGCCTTTAGGCGAGCGCACCATCTACGAGGTGACTTACAAGGACGGCACCAAGGGCGTCATCCGCGCCTCGCCCCTGGTCTTCGACCTCTCCGGCCACGGCGTGGACACGAGCGGCCGCGTCGTCCTCTACGACATCAAGGGCTCCGGCCGCGCCGACAAGCTCAAGCGCATCAACGACATCGGCGCCGGCACCGGCGCCTTGGTCTTCGACGCCGACCGCGACGGCAAGTCGGGCGAGGGCGGCCACGAGCTGTTCGGCGACTCCACAGACCTCGACGGCGACGGCCGCCCCGAGGGCTGGGCCGACGGCTTCGTCGCGCTGCGCGCTCTGGTGGAGAAGGCCGCCCGGGAGGGCGTCCTCTCCTCCCACATCCTGGTCCAGGGCCGCCTCGACGCGAAGGCTCTGGCCTCTCTCGAGAAAGCCTACGGCCTGGGCATGAAGGTCGGCGGCCTCAACAGCGAGCCGGTCTCGCTGGCCGAAGCCGGCGTCACCGCCGTCTGGTTCTCGATGAACCCGGCCACCCGCCACCGGAACTTCGACGGAGACGGCAACGACGTCTCCCGCCAGCACGGCGCGGTGTTCACGCGCGCCGACGGCACGGTGGGCGCCTACTCCGACATCTGGTTCGCCCACAAGTAGCTAAAAGCGCGGGCCGTACAGGATTCGCGGTGACCCGCGGCCTCGCTATCGCGAGGCCTTTACGACCGGGTCACCTTTCCCTTCATGAGGGTTCGAATCAAAATGTGGGCCGTACAGGATTCGAACCTGTGACCTGCCCCGTGTAAGGGGGACGCTCTACCGCTGAGCTAACGGCCCGGGGCTATTGTACTAGTCCGGCCGTCGATTATGGGTCGCCTGCTCCGCTAGAGCGCGCCCCGCGCGGCGGCGAGGGAGACGCGTGAGATGCGGTATTCGGCGAGGACCTCGATCACGCGGGACCGCGCTTCCGCCGCGGCGCGCTCACGCTGGTTGACGAGAAACAACGTGCTGTCGCCGAGCTCGAATGCGGCGCGCTCGGCTCTCTCGAGTCGTTCGGCCATCTCGGATTCACGGCGCGCCGCCGCCAAGCGCGTGGCATCGGCGTTGACGGCCGACACGGCGTCGCGGACTTCATTGATGATCCGAAGCCGCAGTGTCCTTTCCGTCCAATCGAGCCCCTCGATCGAGAAGCGGGCCTGACGAGTCGCGCCGCGTCCGGAGCTGAACAGCAGGGGCACCGAAAGCTCCAGCCCTACGCGACGCACGGGCCCGATGCCGCCGATGCCGCGGTCTTCGCCTTGAGACCAGAGGGCGTCGAGCTGCGGCAGAAGCGAGTTGCGTGCCAGAGATTGGTCTACTCTCGCCGCTTCCCGGGTGAATGACAAGGCCTTGAGCTCCGGCCGGGCCGACAACGCTTCGGACTCGGCCCGCGCCGCTTCCTCGACGTCGACAGGGACGGCGGTTTCCTCATCGAGCGCCCCATCTTCGGACGGCGGGGGCGCCGGCGCGCCGTCTGGAGTCCACAGATAGTTCGATTGAGCTATGGAAGCCTGCTGCAGCGCTCGTTCCGCTCGCGCGAGCCGTCCGCGTCGCAGCCAGACCTCCTGCTCGGATTCCACCGCGGCTATCTTGGGAAGGTCGCCGTGCTCTGTGCGCTTGGAGACCGCTTCGTGACGAAACTCGGCGTTGGCGAGCAGATTCTTCTCAATCGACACTTTGCGCCGAGCCGCGACCCACTTCCACCAAGATTCGCTTGCGGCCGACAGCAACTTCAACCGCCGCTCCGCCCATCGAGCCTGCGCGACCGTCAACCCGAGTTCGGCCTTACGTTCGGACGCCCGGCGCGGGTTGGCGAAGGCGCCCTGCAGCAGCGGCACGCCCAGCGAGTAGGAGATCTCGCCGTCGCGGCCGGTCGGGGAGATGGGCGTTTTAAAATCCCCGCGGGCGATCTTGCCGCCGACAGAGGCCTTCGCGCCCCAACGCGTGAGGATATCGATGGATGCCGCTCCCTCCTTGGCCTGCGAAGCCTTGCCGAGCGCCGCGCTGCTGTGGAAAAGGCGCTCGGAGAACCTGGCGTTGAGCGTCGGGTCGAAAGCGCCCCGTCGCTCGAGAAGGGCCGCGTCGGCGGCGTCACGCGCGGCCGCGGCCGCCTTCAGATCGGGATGCGAGGATTCCACCGCGGCCAAGTAATCGTCAAAAGGCGTCGCCCCCGCCTGAGTGACGACTAGCAGCGCGAGCAATAGGTTCATTTGATGAGAGCGCCCCCATCCCCGCCCGGCTGCGCCAACGAGGCGGGGAAGCCGTTGAAACGCCGCCACAGCTCGAACCACAACGGCACACGGTCGAGCATGACCCAGCCCATGACCTGAGAACCCGCACGCAGACTGGCCGATGGCGGCCAAGCGGCGTCGCGCCCTAAGGTCACGGCCTCGAGATCGGGACGAACGAGCAGGCGGAATCGTCCGCGGCCGTCATTGGCCGCGTCCACGACGGCCACCCGGCCGGCGAAAGTCCCGGCCGCGATCGAGGGCCAGCCCGACATCTGCAGCGCAGGCCATCCGGCGAACTGGAGGCGGACCTGACGGCCTGGTGAGATCAACGGAGCGTCGTGATCGCTCACGAACAGCTCTACGGCCTGGTCGTTGGTGTCGGGAGCGACGATGGCGATGGGTTCTCCGGCCTTGAAGACATGCCCCGTGCCGAGACCGAAAAGCCGCACGACCTTGCCGTCCACGGGCGCCCGCACCAGGCGCTGCTCGCCTCGCCTCGATATTTTGGCCAGCTCGGTATCGGCCTTGAGCACGTCGGACTCCAAGCCTCCCAGCTTCTCAAGCGCGCCCGCCCGCTTCAATTCCGTGTCGAGCAGTTTCGATTCGACGTCGCCTTCGGCTTTGGCGAGTTCGCGGCGCGCCAGCTCCAAGTCGCGCGTCGAGCGCAGGCCTTGGGCGTGCAGGGCCTCGAGGCGCTCGAAATTGAGTCGAGCCGCCAATACCGCCTGCTGCTCCGCCTCGACGAGGCGGCGCCCGGAGTCGTCGAGTTCTTTCGGCGCGCGCACGGCCTGCAGATCGGCGCTGGCCAAGTGCGCGCGCCCGATGCGGCGAAGGGCCGCGACCTGCGCGTCGAACGCCGCGAGTTGGGCGCGCGCGGCATCGCGCTTGAGCGCGGCGGCGGCTCGTTGGTCGCGGACGCGCGAAAGCATGGCCGGGTCGATGTAATCCGGCTTCATCTCGGCCAGTTCGGCCAGGATCTGCCCGGCCGCGACGGGCTCGCCCTCGTGCACTTTCCAGGCCGAGAGCCGCGCGTCGATCTCGGCGTTGACCGTCTGCGGCCGCTGAGACGGAGAGAAGGCGGTCAACGAGCCCGTGCCGCTGACCGACTGCGTCCAAGGAACGATGAGGATGAAAAGGAGTCCGCACCCGGCGAAGACGGCCCAAATCCCGAATAAGGCGCTTAACACGCGCGGCGTGCGCGTGAGCCTCCGTGAGAGCGGGCCTTTGTCGAAATCGGCGTCGGTCCGGTTGGCGCGGCTCATGCGGCCTCCTGACGGGCCTGCTTGGCCAGCTCGGTGAACAGCGCGCCGAAGACGGATCCCGGGCGTCCGGCCAGCTCGAGCGGGGCACCGCTCTCGACGATGCGGCCGTCAGCGAGGACGAACACGCGCTCGCTGCGGGCGACGACCTCCGCGTCGTGACTGACGTCTACGATGGTCCACGGATTGGACTTATCGAGCAGGGCGTCGAGGATGATCAGCTTGTTGCTCTCGCCGATCCCAGTGAACGTCTCATCGAGCAGGAGCAGCCTCGGCCTTCCCACTAATGCGCGGGCGATAAGGATCCGTTGACGCTGTCCGAGGGATAGGTTCTTTCCCTGGCTGACCAACTCGTACGCCAGGCCGCCGGGCAGACGTTCAAGAATAGGGTCGAGCAGCGTCAAGGCCGTGGCCCAGGCGAGATCCGCCCGCGTCACTCCGGCCCGACCTAATACGATGTTCTCCTCGATGCTGCCGGAGAATATTTCGGATTCCTCCCCCACGAGGGCGACCGTGCGGCGCAAGGAGGCGGGGTCCAACTCGGCGAGGTCCCAGCCGTTGACCAATACGCGGCCGTCCATCGGGTCAAGCAGGCCGGAGAGCAGTCGAGTGAGCGTCGTCTTGCCTACGCCGCTGTGCCCGACCAGGCTTACGCGAGAGCCGGAGGGTATGACCATGTCCACGCCATCGAGCAGGCGCGCGCGGCCCGGATATCCGTAGCGCAGTGAACGGCATTCCAGCGACAGTCCGCCCGAGGAAAGCGAAAGGGCGCGCCCGCTCGAACGCTCGGCCGGCAACTCGTCGACGACGGCGAGCTTCTCCAATCCGGCCAGCAGGTCATAGAGAGGTTCGAGCAAGGACACGAGTTTGTCGATGGCGGCGACGGTCATCAGCACCACGATTTCAGCGGCGACCAGCTGCCCGACGGACAGGCTGCGTCCCACGAC
>CAZTZW010000062.1:0-4131 GCA_964618085.1 uncultured Elusimicrobia bacterium | reverse complement strand
TGGCGCAGGAGCACGTGGAAGTGCTGCCGGCGCGCCTGCAGGTAGTCGGCGCAGAGCGCGTCGGCACGGTCGGTCGCCAACGAGGGCCCTGCATGCATCTTCATGCTGGTAAGGCACAACGCGGCGTCCTCGAGCCAGTGCGCGACGCGGTACTTCCTAGATGACTCCTCCAGACTCGTCTCGAGCGCACGGCGTCCGAGCAGAGCCACCGCGACCGCGCCTAGTCCGAGCAGCATGTTGAGGCCGAGTAGAAAGGGACTATAGAGGGCCATGAGCGCCATGCCGACCAACACCTGCACCGCCGCGGCAGGACCATCCACGAGCAGCTTCGCCCATGATTTCTGCACGTTGAGCACGTCGAAGAAGCGGTTGACCCGCTCCGGCGCGTAGACGCCCTCCCATGCGGACAGGGGCGCCCGTGAGATCCGCTCCGCCAGCCGAAGCGCCACGCGGGCGAAAAGCCGCGCTTGGATGGTCTCAACCATCCACAATTGGAGCGCGCGCAGCAGGCCGGCGAAGATCAGGCACGCCAACAGCGCCGCCGATAACACGACCAGCGGCTGGAGCAGCGCGCCCGATGCGACGGTGTTGACCATCGCCTTGGCCGTCAACGGCACCGCTAGCCCGATGAGTCCGACCGATAAGGTGTAGCCGAGCAGGACCGCGAGATCGCGACGGTCTCGCTCGACCAACGCAGCCAGCCTAGACCACGGCCGAGGGGCGGCGCTCATCGGAGGAATCCTCTCGTGCGCAGACGCGCGTGACTCGCTTCGTAGTGCTTGTCGTATGAGTCCTCGAAGTCGTAGCGCAGGTCGGGACGGGGACGTCCGGCCAGCAGGTAGTTCCAGTGCCACGGCTGCCGCAGCGAGCCGGGCGGCAGGCCGCCCGCTTCGAGCCGCTCGAGCAGGGCGGGGCGAGTGAAGTCGTACTGCGCCTGCGCGGCGCGTATGGCCGCGTCGAGCGCGTTCGAATCAGCGGCGATGGAGGCGAGTCGTGTCTTGAACTTATCCAGTTGCGGCCGCATATCCGATCCGTCTCTGCCGGCCTTCGCCGCCGCATCCAGGGCGCGCCAATGCTTCCACCATGTCGCGTCTGCGTTCTCGAGTTTCAGCATCAACTCTCGGGACCGCCGCAGGGCTTGGCGCGCCGCTTGATGCAGGTTGAACGCGTCGACCTGACGCGCCTCGTCGCGCCCCGCCACGGCTTGGCCGAAGGTGTTGCGCCACTGACTCCACAAGTCGAGCGCGTCAAGGTCGAGGTTCATGGCTTCGTTCTGCAGCACCTCGCCGAGCGCGAGGATCTCGTTGATGACCTCGCGCGAGGACAGTATCTCGCAGCCCGGATAATAGGGACCGCTGTTATGAGGCAGCGTGCGCGTCGGGGAGTCCGCGTGCCGTGCGGGGGACGCGCTACTGGCGAGGGTGCGCAAATCCACCGGCACGGCGAACGCCGGGACGGATATCGATAGCAGCGCGATCAGGAGGGTCATGAAGTCCTCCTGAGCAGCGCGACGACTGCTCGTATCTTGGAGGCCAAGGGTCCGGGCACCTCGAACGACACGTTGAGCTCTTTGAGGAAGGCGTGCTCATCGGGATGCTGCGAGCCGTCCTCCTGGACGACGCGCGCCGCCCATGCGTAGGCTGTCTCGCGCAGGCGCGGCGAAAGAGCGGCGCGGCAGTCACGCAGAAGCGCTTCGCGCCCGAAGGACTTCAAGTCCTCCACGCGTTCGGCGATGTAGTCGTCGACCGAGGCGACGTGGGCGAACAGCGCGTGTTCATGCGCGAAAGTCCGCAAGCGCTGAAGTTCGCGCTGCTTGACGCGACCGTCAGCGTAGGCGGCCATCACCGCCACGGACATCAGCGCCTGCGCGGGCGTCAACGAGAGCATCGGACGGGCCTGGCGGGTCGGCTTCGTTCTTTTCATCGCGTTCTCCTTTACGATCCGAAGTGACGCGCGGGCATAAAAAAAGACCCGCGCTTTCGCGCAAGGTCTTGATTGCCTTAACGAAGGCCCGTCGGACCGGCCCTTACGGGCGTGTTGACGATCCGACGACTTTGAACCTACTCCCCTTGACTGGCATCAGTCTAGCATACATGATTGATTTTGTCAAGTATGGCCGCGCCAGCCGCTCGGCTCAAGCCGCTCCCGCCCTTCGGCACTACAGCTGGATGTGGAGGGGCACGTAGCCGAGGATCATGCCCCAGTAGGCGGTCCAGAACAGCAGGGACTCAGCGCAGATGACGCTCGTCGCGGCGCGCTGGGCGGCGCCGCGCTCGACGCGCAGCTCCAGCTCGGCGCGCCGGCGGGACCAGGTATAGAGGACGAGCATCACGTGGAGCGGCGCGGCGACCAGGAAGAAGATGGCGCCGAAGACCAGGAGTTCGCCCGCGGCGTGCCCCAGTTCCCTCAGGTTGAAGATGCCGGCCAGGACGAGGTTCACGAACCACGCGCCCACGTACGCCAATTCTCCGGTATCCATGCCCTCAGTGTAGCGTCCGCCCCGGACTCCCGCCACCGAACTTTCGCTTAACCACATGGGTCCCTCCGCCCGGCGATGTGATATACTCTCCACGTTGGGGTCGTGGTGTAGCTGGCCTAACACGCCGCCCTGTCAAGGCGGAGATCGCCGGTTCGAATCCGGTCGGCCCCGCCAGTTTTTACCGTAGGAGTTTGGAGCCGGTCTCTCTCCCGAGAGACCGGCTCCGCTCTTTTCCCCTCCTTGAGCGCGGCCTGACGAAGCGCTCCATGCCTACAGTATGACGGCAGCGGCCTAAGCGGCGCTTTCGCCCGGTCTAAATCCCGCTTGAGTGAAAATGGCACCTGGCCGTCATACCCCTCCGCGGTCAAAAATTCGTCAAATCTCGTCTGAGTCCGTTGACAGCGCGGCGACGAGGGCTACACTAAGGAAGCACAGCGTCGCCGCGCGGGAGGTCCCCCTGTCAGACCCGAGGTGGTATAAAGACGCCGTCTTCTACGAAGTCCCCATCAAGTCGTTCTTCGACTCGAACGACGACGGCATCGGGGACATCAACGGCCTCAGCGCCCGGCTGGACTACATCCAGCAGCTGGGGGTGGACTGCATCTGGCTGCTGCCCATGTACCCGTCGCCCCTGCGCGACGACGGCTACGACATCGCCGATTTCTACGGCATCCACCCGCAGTACGGGACGGTGGAGGACCTCGAGAAGCTCCTGAAGGCCGCGCACGAGCGCAAGCTGCGCGTCATCGCCGACCTCGTGCTCAATCACACCTCCGACCAGCACCCCTGGTTCCAGGCCGCGCGCCGCCCCGGCAGCAACAAGCGCGATTGGTACGTCTGGTCCGACGACCCGCAGAAGTACAAGGAAGCCCGCATCATCTTCACGGACACGGAGAAGTCCAACTGGACGTGGGACCCCGTCGCCAACGCCTATTATTGGCACCGGTTCTACAGCCATCAGCCGGACCTCAACTACGACAACCCGGAGGTGCGCGCCGAGATGCTGAAGGTCGCGCGCTACTGGTTCGACCGCGGCCTCGACGGCTTCCGCGTCGACGCCGTCCCGTACCTGTTCGAGCGCGAAGGGACCTCCTGCGAGAACCTCCCCGAGACCCACGCCTTCCTTAAAGAGCTGCGCGCCCTCATCGACCGCGACTACCCCGGACGCCTCCTGCTCGCGGAGGCCAACCAGCTCCCGAAGGACGTGCGCCACTACTTCGGGGACGGCGAGGGCGACGAATGCCACATGGCCTTCCATTTCCCCGTCATGCCCCGCATCTTCATCGCCATCCGCCGCGAGGACCGCAAGCCGGTCGTCGACGTCCTGCGCGAGACGCCCGCCATCCCCGAGACGTGCCAGTGGGCGCTGTTCCTGCGCAACCACGACGAGCTCACGCTGGAGATGGTGAGCGACGCCGAGCGCGCCTACCTGCTCAAGGAGTTCGCCCGCGACCCGCGCATGAAGCTCAACGTGGGCATCCGCCGGCGCCTGGCGCCGCTCATGGACCACGGCCGCCGCCAGATCGAGCTGCTCTCCTCGCTCATCATGTCCCTGCCCGGCAGCCCGGTGCTCTATTATGGGGACGAGCTCGGCATGGGCGACAACATCTACCTCGGCGACCGCGACGGCGTGCGCACGCCGATGCAGTGGA
>CAZTZW010000061.1:0-10228 GCA_964618085.1 uncultured Elusimicrobia bacterium | reverse complement strand
GACGCCATCCAGCTCGAGCCACCGAAGATCCTCTCCCTCGAGCAGTCCCTGGAGTTCATCGACGACGACGAGCTCGTCGAGGTGACGCCCAAGAGCATCCGCCTGCGCAAGAAGGTCCTCAACGCCTCCTTCCGCAAGCGCGCCGAAGAAAAGGCCGGCAAACCCGCCTAGAATCTCGACTTAAGTGACAGGCGCCTAAGTTGAATTCAACTTAGGCGCCTGTCCCCCAAGTGTGATCAGTAGATCCAGCCGGGGACGCCGCCGGAGCGCTCGCGCGGGACGCGCGGGCGGACGGCGGGCTCGATCTCGGGCTGGCGGTCGGGCAGGTCGCGCAGCTGGTCGCGCTCGGGGACGCTCTCGATGAAGGGACGGCGCGCGCGGGCGCGCTGGGAGGGCGGGACGCCGCCGAAGCGGTAGGTGAAGCCGAAGCGGTGCGTGGCGCCCAGGTCTCCGCCGAGGGCCCAGCCGTAGTCGATGAGCCAGCGGCCCTTCCAGCGCATGCCCAGGCCGATGGTCAGGCCGCCGTCGTCGCGGTGGAACTGGTAGCCGATGCGCGCGCCGTACATGCGCTGCCAGAAGTATTCCAGTCCGGCGTTGATGTGCCAGACCTTCTCCTGCAGGACGTAGTCGCCGTCTAGCCCCGCCAGGAAGTTGTGGACCGAGGGGACGCCGCCCTGCCAGGCCGTCCCCGCGCGGAAGATGAGCGGGAGCGGGTCCGAGTCGTCGACGTAGCGCAGCTTCCCCCCCGCGTTGAGAGCGGAGGCGCCGAAGGACCAGCCCGCCTCAGGGACGTGGAGGAGGTACCCCAGGTCCCCGGCGAAGGTCGTCGCGCTGTAGTTCACGATGCTGGAGCGCACCAGCTTGCCGGAGGCGCCGATGTAGTGGTCCAGGGTGTAGGAGGCGTCGCGGGTCTCCCAGCCCATGGTGCCCGCTCGCTCGGCGTAGCCGCCCGACAGGATCAGGTCGCTGCCGGCCGATTCCTTACTGGAGGATCCCAGCGAGCCGTCCGGCCGCAGCGTGTTGACCTCGATGGTGCCCTTCTGCGCGAAGAGGAGGTTGGCGCCGAAGCTCGAGTAGCCGCTGCCCGAGATGCCCGACAGGGGCAGGGGGCCGGCCCAGCCGAAGTTCTGGATGTCGCTCTCGCCCGCGCCGGCGATGAGGCTCAGCGACAGCTCCTGGGCGTTGAGGCGGGCCAGGCCCGCCGGGTTATACCAGAGGGCGGTGACGTCGGTCGCGATGGCGGTGAAGGCGCCGCCCATGCCGGCCGCGCGCGCGCCCATAGGCACCTGCAGGATGGGCATGGCGGTCGTGCCGGGGTCGGCGGCGCGCGCCGCTCCCGCGCCCGAGCACAGGGCGGCGACGAGCAGGGCGACGCGGGAGCGCGGCCTCATTTGACGATGGCTATCTTCTGGGTCTTGCTCAGGCCCGGGCCCTCGGCCCGGACCACGTAGATGCCGCTGGCGACGACCGAGCCGCTGAGGTTCTGCCCCCCCCAGTCGAGACTGCCCTTGCCCGCGGCGACGTCGCCGTCATACAGGGTCGCGACGTGCACGCCCGTGACGGTGTAAAGCTTGACGGTGAGGCGGCCCGCGGAGGCGACCGCGTACTTGATGGTGGCCTTCTGGCCGCGCGCCGGGTTGAACACGTTGTTGTAGGCGGTCAGCTCGACCTCGTTGGAGGTGAGGTTCAGCGGGTTGGAGAGTCCCAGGGACGAGGAGCTCCCGTACACGTTGTAGCCGAAGACCTCGAGATGGACGGTGCCCGCGGCCGGGAAGCGCGCGCCGAAGCCGGAGGTCAGCCGCGCGCGGCCGCTGACGCGTCCCAGTCCGTTGGCCGAGGAGACGAAGGCGAGGTAGGCCCCGCCCTGGTCGGTCCGCGTGTTGGGCAGGACGTCCAGAGAGTGGCTGCGCAGCTGCGCGTAGGCGAAGCGCCAGTCCTGGATGCTGACGAAAGAGGCCACGTCCACGGAGAAGCCGATGACGTCGCCGTCGAAGGTGGCGCTGACGACGGAGCCGGAGAAGGCCGAGGCGCCGTTGAACTGGAAGAGGAGCTGGTAGGGCGTCGAGGAGTGGACGCCCGAGTTGGAGCCGAACTGGCCGTCGCCGCCGATGACCTGGGCGTAGAGGAGCCCGCCCGTGGGGTTGTTGTACTGGAGCACTACCTGGGACTGGGTGGTGGTGCAGTCGTTGCTCTCGCAGAGGCCGTCGACCGTGTTGATGCCGTCGTAGGCGGGGCCGGCCGTCGCGACCAGGCGGCGCGAGCGGTCGTAGAGGCGGACCTGGTACGCCTTGTAGAAGGAGCCCGACTGCGGGAGCTTGAGCGTCAGCTTGATCAGGCCGGGGCCGGCGCCGAAGCTCCAGAAGTCGATGTCGGCCTCGGGCTCGAGGCTGGCGCTCACAGAGGAGAGCGTGCTCACGTCCACGGCGGTCTCGAAGCCGTCGTTGCGCTCCCAGCCGTCGCCCGAGCTGAAGATGAGGCCGTGCGTCGCGAAGGCGGAGTTGATAGCGGCCTGGACGGTCGCCGCGCCGCCGCAGGCGGCCACGCGGCCCTCGGCGTCCACGCGGCGCAGGCCGTCGTAGACTTCGTCGAAGCTCTCCGGGAAGTAGAGCAAGGTCTGGAAGATGAGGCCGTCGACGCAGGAGCGGCCGTTGGCATGGCCGAGCGCGGCGATGCGGTTGGTGCGGATCTCCCACAAGGCCTGCGCCAGGGGCTCGCTGTCGTCATGGATCAAGCCGACCCAGACGCCCGCCGCACTGAAGGATTTGCAGCGCGTCGGGTCCTTGTTGCAGTCCAGCTCGCGCAGCGAGCCCGAGCCGCCTAAAGTCGCCACGACGTGGCGGCCGATGGAGGAGAAGTCGAGCGACGAGGCGGCGAAATAGTCCGCCACGCCCTCCGAGATGGCGCCGCCCTGGCCGAAGTTCTGGATGGGCCATATCTTCTCCACGAGGTAGTGCACGTACTCGTGGCGCGGGACGGTGGCGTCCTCGGTGAAAGCGTCGGAGGGCGCCGTCGTATTGAGGTCGCCGAACATCAGGTTGTCGAACTCGGGGTTGTAGAAGGCGTTGCCCATGTTCGGGCCGACGTGGGTCATGGCCACCAGCGGCTTGCTGATGGGCGCGGCGCTGGAGCGGTTGACGTCGTTGGCGAAGTACTCGTGCATCTTATTGAGGTGATAGAAGAGGTGCATCTCGGAGGAGAGCCCGCTGGGCGCGTTGGCCGCGACCCAGGTGTGGCTGCTGCCCTGGGCGCCGTAGGTGAAGGGGCTCGTCAGCGCCAGGTAGCTCGACAGGACGACGTCGTAGCCGGTCTGGGTCCCGGACTCGTTGCTCTTCAGCCCGATGTGCATGACCTTGCCCGGGACGGCCGCGCCGTGGAAGGCGCCGCGGTTGCCGATGTAGCTGGCCACGGCGCGGTCGGCGCCGTCGTAGATGGTGACCTGGTCGTCGTCGGTGATGTCGCCGCCTGCGACGTCGGAGGCGTTCTCGCCGGAGAAGCCGCCGACGTTGAAGGACGTGAAGATGGGCATGAACTTGACCGCGGTGGGAGCCGCGATGGAGAGATTGATGGTCGAGACGTGCACCGACGAGTTGTTGTAGGGGTGCGGCGAGGAGACCGGGGTGGCGAGGGTGGCCCACACGCCGTTGCCGTTGTCGTAGTGCGCGGACGCGGTGCGGAAGTTGCTCACGTTGACGTAGGGCCCCTGCAGGCCCATGGACACCTTGCCCTGGATGCCGCTGCAGAAGAAGCCCGGGCCGAAGGTGCCGTCGTTGTAGGTCGTCGCGCGCGTGGACGCGTCGGCGACGTAGACGTCGAGGTCGTTGAACGGACGGCGCACGGGGCCGGGCGTCGTGCTGGGATCGATGTCGTAGACCATGCCGGAGACGACGCCCGAGGTCAGACACACGGGCGGGGCGAAGCGGAGGTTGTTGTAGCGGAACAGCACCTGCCCGGTCTGGGCGTCCACGTAGTAGCGCCACGAGGCGAACGTCGCGCGCACCCGGACCTTCCAGGCGAGATGGGCGCGCCCGGTGCGCTCGACGGGCAGGACGACGAGCTCCGGCTCGCCGTACCACTGGCCGCCGGCGTCGCGCGCGGCCGCGTCGGCGGCGGCGGGCGCCGGTACCGTGGGAGTCGTGGGGATGTCGAGGGAGGGCTCCCAGCGGGCGCTGACGTCCTCGACGGCGCCGGCCTCGTCCATGTGGACCTTCACCGAGGCGAACTCCACCGGCAGGCCGCGGTATTTCTGGCGGAACAGCACGTGACGCGAGCCCTTGCCCGCGCGTTCGCGGTCGAAGCTCAGCACGGCGGGGTCGATGCCCAGCAGGGCGCCCTCGTTGCGCAGGAAGTCGCGGGCGGCGTCCTCGGGACGGCCGCGGCGCGGGCGGGCTCGGCCGCCGGTCAGCGCGGCCGGCTCGCCGGTGCGCGGGTCGACGCGCAGTCGCCAGGCGCCGCCGGAGGCGGCTCGGAACTTGTCGAAGTCGCGCTTGAGGCCCTTGCGGGCGGCCTTTCGCACGCGCGGCTCCTTCTCGTCGAGACCGAAGCGCTTGGCTTCCGCGCGGGCGCGCGAGCCGCCGCCTTTGACGGCGAAGGCGGGCGCGGCGGCGCCCAGGAGCAGGC
Source organism: uncultured Elusimicrobia bacterium (assembly GCA_964618085.1). Taxonomy (GTDB): domain Bacteria; phylum Elusimicrobiota; class Elusimicrobia; order UBA1565; family UBA9628; genus GWA2-66-18. The sequence continues at coordinate 5,611 of CAZTZW010000061.1, read as the reverse complement.
ACAACGCCGGCAGGAGGGCCTTCACCGGGGCTCCGCGCGGCGCACGCGCGCGATGACGGCCGAGGCGGCGCGCACGCGAACCCGGGCGTCGACGTCCTCGCGCATGACCTTGGCGAGCAGGAGCAGCGCCTCGGGCCGCTGTGAGGCGCCGAGGGCGTCGACGGCGAGGAGCTTGAGCTCGGGGTCGCGCTGGCCCAGAGTGAGCTCGGGCAGGGAGAGGTCCATGTCCTGGCCGCGCGACATCAGGGCGGCCGTCGCGATTAGGGAGGGCTCGGGAGCGGGCGCGCCCGAGAGCAGCTTCTGCAGCGCGATGGTGGAGCTGTCCGCCTGGATGCGCGAGAGGGAGCGCACGGCGGCCCGCCGCACGCGGCCGCTGGGGTCGCGCAAGGCCTTCACGAGCGCCGCGACCGCCTCGTCGTCGGAGTAGGCGCCCAGGCCCGAGACGGCCTCGGAGCGCACCGAGGTCGAGACGTCCACGACCGCCGCGAGCATCTTGTCGCGCCCGGCGCGGCCGACGAGGCCCAGGCGGCCCAAGGCGTAGGCGCGCGTCTCGGCGTCCTCATCCTCGAGGGCCTCGAAGAACTGGTTGAGAACGTCCTCTCGGCCCAGGCGGGCGAGCGCGACGGCGGCGGCGTCGCGCACCTCGCCGGCGGGGTCCTGGAGCGCGCTCTCGAGGGCGGCCTTGGCCGTGTTCCCCGCGACCTCGCCTAAGCGCAGCACCGCGCGCGCCCGAGCCGCGTCGCGCGCCATGCGCCGCAGCTCGTCGGCGGGAGACTTGACCGCCCCCCACGTCAGCGGCTTGGTCTCGTCGATGAGCGCGGTCAGGCCGCGCACGTCGCCCAGGACGTGCAGGCCGGCCGCCGCGGCGATGCGCGCGTCGGCGTTGTCGTCCTTCAGCCGCGCCCGCAGGACGCCGGCGGCGGCGCGGTTGCCCAGACGGGCGAAGGACTCGGCGACGGCGGCGCGGGTCTCGGGGTCCGGGTCCGACGCCCTCCCCGCCAGGACGCCCAGGGCCTCGCGCCCCAGCTCGGCCCGGGCGGAAGAGTCCAATACGGACGTGGATTTGACGACGGCGGCGGCCAGGGCGGGCACCGGGGCCAAAAGGAGCATGCCCCAGCATGTTATCAGGGAAGCGTTACGGTAATATTTCACCGGGGGGCGTCGGGAACCCTGAAAAAACACGTCGAAATCTGGTGGGCCCGCCAGGAATCGAACCCGGATCACTTGGTTCGAAGCCAAGTACTCTATCCGTTGAGCTACAGGCCCAGACTAGGATTGTAGGATACAACCCCCCCGCGCGCCAGCCCCCCGCCGTTAGGATGTAACAGTGGGGTCAGGCACCGATGTTACTTCGGCCCGGGGTCCGCGGCTAGCGCTGCTGGGACGCCTGCCAGAGGCGGGCGTAGCGGCCGCCCTTCGCGAGGAGCTCGGCGTGGACTCCGGTCTCGACGATGCGGCCGTGATCCATGACCACGATGAGGTCGGCGCCGGCGATGGTGGTCAGGTTGTGGGCGATGACCAAGGTGGTCGGCTTGAGGCCGGTGGCGCCCTTGAGGCCCTCGAGGGTCTCCTGGATCTCGCGCTCGGTCTTCTTGTCCAGGGCGGAGGTGGCCTCGTCGAGGACGAGGACGCGGGGCTTCTTGAGCAGGGCGCGGACGATGGCGACGCGCTGGCGCTGGCCGCCGGAGAGGCTCGCGCCCCCCTCGCCCACCATGGTGTCCAGGCCCTTGGGGAAGGCCTGCTCGTCGAAGACGAACTCGGCGCGCGCGGCCTTGACGGCGGCGCGCAGCTCCTCGTCCGTCGCGTTCGGGCTGCCGTAGGTGAAGTTGTAGCGCAGGGAGTCGTTGAAGAGGCGCGTCTCCTGCGGGACCTTCGCGATGACCGACGCCAAGGCCTCCTCGGAGAGGGCCGCGGTGTCGGCGCCGTCGATGGTGATGGAGCCCGAGCGCGGGTTCCACAAGCCCTGGAGGAGCTTGAGCAGGGTGCTCTTGCCGGAGCCGGACTCACCGACGAAGGCGACGGTCTGGCCGGGAGCGATGCGCAGGCTCACGTCGGAGACGCCGCCGCCCTGGCCGTCGGCGGAGTAGCGGAAGTCCACGTCCTTGAAGACGATCTCGCCGGCGCCCGGCGCGACGGCGTCGCTCTTGGCGGCGGCGTCCTTCTCCGCCAGCCAGGCGCGGATGTGGGAGGTCTCGCCGTGCGCGCTCTTGAACTGGAGCCAGCCGGCGGCCAAGCCGTCGTAGCCGCTCTTCACGAAGGCGGAGTAGAGGGTCATCACCACGATGTCGCCCGGGGTCAGGCCCATAGCCATCCCCACGACCCACGCGCCCACGATGACGATGAGGTGGCGGGTGAAGAAGTCGGTCAGGGCGCTGGAGTACATGTGCGCGTTGGCCATCGCGCTGGCGTCCTGGCGGCCCACGTCGACCAAGTCCTGCGCCTTACGCGCGTACTTGGCGCTCTCCACGCCCTCGCTGCCGAAGGTCTTCACCGTGGAGATGAGCTCCAGCGGCTCCTGGCCCTGCTTGCCCAACGCGGAGCGCTTCTTGCTGAAGGCCGCGAGCAGGTCCTCCCGCTTCTGGCCGTAGTAGCTGCTGATCCAGGCCAGCACGGGGAGCATGATGAAGACCAGCGCGCCGGCGTAGGCGCTGGAGTAGATGAGCAGCCCGGTCGCCACGACCAAGGAGATGAGGTTCTTGAGCAGGGGCGCCCGCGTCTCGAGGTTCTTCGTGACGAGGGCCACGGTGTCCTCGCTGACGTGGCTGGCCAAGGTCGCCGACTCGTTGGCGCCGTGGAAGGCGACGTCGCGGCCCAGCAGGCGCGACATCAGGCGGCGGCGGACCTGGGCGAGGATGTCGGCGTGCGCCGCGCCCAGCAGCCAGCCGGCCTGGCGCTCGACGAGGGCGGCCAAGACGAAGAGGATCAGGGCCCCGCCGCCCACCAGCAGGAGGACGTCGCCCGAGGCGGCCAAGGTGGACTTGGACGCGATGTCGAGGAATCGCCCCAGGAGGTTCGAGGCGTAGAGGAGGATGCCGACGTCGACGGCCATGAGCAGCGCGACCTTGGCCAGCAGACGCGTCGAGACGAAGGGCTTCATCTCCGCGTCGCCCTTGACCATCAGCTTGACGTCGGAGCCGAAGGCGCGGACCTTGTCGGCGAGGACCTTCAGGCGGCTCGGCGCGGCGGCGGCCGCGGTCTCGGCGGCGACCGGCGTCTCGGCCTTCGCGACGGCCGGGGCGGCGGCCTCGGGCTCGGGCGCGGCGTCGAGGGCGGCGGCCTGGGCCTCGTAGCCCCCCTCTTTCCAGAGGCGGGCGTAGCGGCCGCCGAGCGCCAGCAGCTCCTCGTGCGTGCCGGACTCGACGATCTCCCCCTTCTCGAGGAAGTTGATGCGGTCTGCGCGGCGGATGGTGCTCAGGCGGTGGGCGATGACGATGGTCGTGGGCTTGCGGCCGGTCGCGCCGCCGGCCAAGGAGTCGAGGGAGCGCTGGACCTCGCGCTCGGTCTTGTTGTCGAGGGCGGAGGTCGCCTCGTCGAGGATGAGGATGGACGGGTCGCGCAGGAGCGCCCGCACGATGGCGATGCGCTGGCGCTGGCCGCCGGACAGGGACGCCCCGCCCTCGCCGACCATGCTCTGCAAGCCCTTCGGGAACAACTTATCGTCGTAGACGAAACCGGCGCCGGCCATCGCGATGGCGCGCTCCAGGCGCTCCGGGGTGACGCCTTCCGCGCCGTAGCGCATGTTCTCATCCAGGCTGGCGTTGAACAGGCGCGTCTCCTGGGGCACCACGGCCACGCGGGAGAGGAGGCTGTCGCGCGTCACGTCGCGCACGTCGCGGCCGTCCACCGTGATGCGGCCGCCCTGCGCGTCCCAGTGGCGCAGCAGGAGTCGGGTGATGGTGCTCTTGCCCGAGCCGGTCTCTCCGACGAAGGCGACGGTCTGGTGCGGGGCGATGGCGAAGCTCAGGTCCTTGAGGACCGGCTCGGCCTGGCGCGACGGGTAGGCGAAGCGGACGCCCTCGAAGCGGATCTCGCCGGGGCCCGCGGGCAGGGCCTGAGCGTCGGCCTTGTCCTTGAGCAGCGGCTCGCGCGTGAGGAGCGCGCGAACGGCCGCCGAGCCGCCTTCCGCGCTGCTGTAGGTGAAGTACAGCGACAGCAGGCCGGAGAGCGCGTACTTGAAGGTCGCGGCGAAGAGGGTGAGCTGGACGACCTGGCCGAAGGTCAGGCCGAACGCCGCGGCGAGGGCCACTCCGCCGATGATGTAGACGAGGTAGTTGCTGAAGACGTTGGCCAAAGAGACGCCGTAGAGGCCGTAGTCCGCGTTCAGGCGCGTCGACAGGCGGCCCAGCTTCGCGTACTTGTCCGCGTCGGCGCCGTAGCGCGCGAGCTCCTGCTCGCGGGCGCCGAAGACCTTGACCGACTCGATCTGCTGGAGGCTCTCCTGCGAGCGGCGCATCATGTCGGACTTCAGGTCCGAGCCCGCCTCCTGGACCGTGTGGATGCGCGTGCCGTAGACGTGGGCGATGAAGACGAGCACGGGCACGGTCGCGAAGACGAACGCGCTGATGGGCAGGCTCGTCCAGAGGAGCATCACCGCGCCGGTGACCGCGGCGAGCAGGTAGTGGAGCAGGGAGAGGCGGACGGTGACGTTCTTATTGCCGAGCTGGTTGGTGTCGTTGAGGATGCGCCCCGCGAGCTTGCCCGACGTCTGTTCGATGTGGAAGTCCATCTCCTGCTTCATGATGCTGCTGTGGACCGCGACGCGGTAGTCGCGCACGCTCTGCAGGCCCGCCACGCGGCCGAAGTAGGCGTGGGTGCGCTCGGAGAGAGTATAGAAGGCGAAGGCGGCCAGCATGATGGCGGTGTAGACGCCCAGCTCGAAACCGTGCGCCGCCAGGCCGCCCTGGAGGGCCTTTGCCGCGACGTCGAGGAGAGGGCCGGTCGTGTAGGCCATGACCATGCCCGTGACGGCGTCCAAGAGGAGGAAGAGCTGGGTCCAGCGGATGGAGCGCTTGGTGTCGGCGGCCAGGAGGTGCTCGATGGCCTTCTCGCCGGTGCCCATGGCGTAGCCCACGCGGGCGACGGCCTTGACGGCGCGCCACGTCATGCCGGGCAGGGCGAGGACGCCGCGGCCGAGGGCGACGGCCTCGGAGGCGAGGTAGCGAGCGTGGCGGACGGACTGCGAGAGGTAGGCGCGGGCCTCGCCGGCCCCGGCGCGGTGCGCGGCCTCGTGGCGCTCGACGACCGCGCGGGCGGAGGGCGACAGGCGCTCGAGGGCGGCGGAGCCGGCCTCGGGGGTGGCGACCGGCGTGCGCCAGGCCGCGGCGAGGCGCGAGCCGAAAGACGGCGCGTTCAGGATCTCATCGGGCGTCTCAGGAGCCTTGGGGGCCTGAGCTTTCCACATCGCGCCGAGAGCGCGCAGCGACAGGGCGCCGTAGGCGAGGGCGTTGAGGCCGGAGAGGCCCGCGACCGCGTAGGCGGCGAGCGCGACGTAGCCTTCCTGCTGGAAGCCGAGCGCGGCGGCGGCGACGGCCAGCGCGACGCCGGCCGCGGCCGCGCGGGCCTGGCCGCGGGCGGAGGTGGCGAGGACCGCGGGGAGCGGGTCCTCGCGGCG
>CAZTZW010000060.1:0-10315 GCA_964618085.1 uncultured Elusimicrobia bacterium | reverse complement strand
TCATCGGCCGCGACCACCTCGACTGCGGTTCGGTCGCATCGCCCAATCGCGAGACCGAGGCCAAGCGCGACGGCACCGACGCGGTGGCGGACTGGCCCATCCTCAACGCCTTGCTGTCCACGGCCTCCGGCGCCTCCTGGGTGTCCTTCCACCACGGCGGCGGCGTGGGCATGGGCTACTCGCTCCACGCCGGCCAGGTCTGCGTCGCCGACGGGACCAAGGCCATGGACGAGCGCCTGACCGCCGTGCTGACCAACGACCCGGGCCTCGGCGTGGCCCGCCATTTCGACGCCGGCTACCCCGAGGCCAAGGGCTTCGCGCGGAAGCATCCTTCCCTGAAATTCCCGATGAGGTGAACCCACATGCCTAGCGACTACTCCTTCGACGTGGTGAGCGAAGTGGACCTGAACCTGGTCTCCGAGGGCGTGCAGACCGCGCTCAAGGAGATCCTCAACCGCTTCGACCTCAAAGACGCCCAGGCGAGCATCGAGCTCGACGTGAAGGCCAAGAAGCTCCAGGTGCGCGCGACCGACGACTTCAAGATCGACCAGGTCATGGACATCCTGCTCACCCGCCTGGCCAAGCGCGGCCTGCCGGTCAAGAACTTCACGAAGGGCACGGTGGAGCACGCGCTCGGCGCGACCGCCAAGGTGGACGTGGCCATCCAGTCCGGCATCCCCACCGACAAGGCCAAGGAGATCCAGCGGGCCCTCAAGGACGCGAAGCTCAAGGTCAACGCCCAGCTCCAGAACGAGCAGCTCCGCGTCACCAGCAAGTCCAAGGACGAGCTGCAGGCGACGATGAACCTGCTGCGGCAGGGGAGCTACGGCATCGAGCTGCAGTTCAAGAACTTCCGCTGAGGCCCGTCACTGCCCGACGGCGGCGCGCAGCGCGGCCGTCAGACGCGCGACGTCGGCGCTCACGCGTTTGAACAGGGGCGACTCGGCGGCCTCGCGCAGGAGCTCCAGCTTCTGGAAGGCCATGGTCGCCGTCAGCCCCTCCTTCATGGCGTCGTAGAGCGCGGCCTGGAGGCCGGCGTTCGTCTGCTTGGCGGCGTGCGCCTCGCGCATCTTGGCCAGGCGCTCCTCGTCCGCGGCGGCGACGCGGTCGAGCCGGGCTCGCTGGCGCGCGAGGCGGTCCACGATCCGCTGCAGGCGCGCGTGCTGCTGGACGAAGACGGCCAGCAGGCCTTCCAGCGTTTCCAGCCGCTTGGTGCGCTGGGCCGCGGTCGGGGCCTCGGCGGGCGGCGGGTCCACCAGCAGGCGGTAGTGGGCGGCGACCGTGAGCAGGGCGTCGTGCATCGCGGCGATGCGGTCGGCGTGGGCCGTCAGGCGCTCCGAACGCTGGGCGATGCGCGCGCGGATCCGCTCCAGGCGTTCGTCGTCCGGGCGGCGCTCGGCGAAGCTCTCGACGCGGGCGGAACGGGCCGCGAGCCGCTCCTGGCTTTGGACGAGCAGGGCGTGGTTTTTCTCGAGGGCGGGGAACTCCAGGGTGAGCTGGGCGGCGAGACGCGAGGAGCGCTCGTCCTGGGTGGACGGGTCGGCGGCGGAGGCGCCGGGCGGGGGCGCGAAGCGCTGGACGGATGAGTAGAAGTCGAGGGATTCGACGAGGGTCTTCTTGACCGCCAGGAGGATGTTGAGCTCGTTGTCGATGAGTTCCAGCTTGCGCACGGGCCGTTCGCGTTCTTCTCGCAGCTTCTCGATGCGGGCGTTGGCCTCAGCGAGGCGCGCTCGGAACATGGCCGTCGGGTCGCCCACCTTGCCCCCGGGGAACGTCGAGGAGTAGTAGGGCGTCCGGTACTTGAGGTCTTCCAGGTAGCGCGCGGGGTCGTTGAGATACTGCCAAGGGAAGGTGTCGTGGAAGCGCTCGTCCAGCTCCCAGCCGACGAGCCAGCCGACGAGCTTGGCGTTGGTCTCGTTGTCCTCGCCCATGTGGAAGGGGATGTGGAGGCTTTCCTTGTGCGTGCGGTTGTACCACAGCCCATGGCCGAGCAGCTCGTGGGCCAAGGTGGCCGGCCCGTCCTCGCGCAGGTAATCGGGGTCGCTGTCGAGGTAGTCGCGGTTGATGTGCACCTCGGCCCGTCCGCTCTGCCAATAGGTGAACGCGCGCGGCGCGTAGAAGATGCGGCGGCCGTCGGCCTCGATGACGCGGGAGTCCGGGACCTCGGTGAAGAGGATCTTCGCCGTGTGGCCCTCGGCGAGGAACTGCTCGGCGTATTGGCGCGCCGTCGGGCTGAAGAGCATACGCCGCAGCATGACCTGCAGCGCCGCTCTCTCGGCGACGTTCCCGCGGTCGTCGATGACGACCGGAGCGGGACTCTTGGGGTCGGCGGGGTCTCGCGGGGCGGTGAGGCGGGCGTACAGCGCGTCGGCCTTTTCGGCCTGGGCGCGCTTCTTGTGGGCGCCGAGCGGGCGCAGCAGGCGACCCAGGCCGAAGGGGCCGTCGCTCGGGGCGGAGAGGACCGTCCGGTCCCGGCGGTCGGCGGCGAGCCGGCCCAGCTGCGCGGCGTCATGGAAATGCGCGGCCGCCGCCGAGGCGTCTCCCTTCTCGGAGACGCCGGCGGAGAGGGCGTCCTGCGTCCGCAGGGAGTCGATGAGGGCGGGGGCCGCGGCGGGCGCGTCCGCGGCCGCGGGCGGCAGGGCGGCGGGGATGGAGAGCGGCGTGGGGAGTGGCGCGGCGGAGAGCGACAGCGCGGCGCTGGGGCTGAGGGCTGTGGGAGCGGGCGCGAGGGGTGCCGCTCCGAGGGAAAGAGCCGACGGCGTCGTCAGCAGGGCCGGCGCAGCGAGGCGCACGACGGGCGAAGCGGCCGGCTGCGGCGGGACGTGCGCGCGCGGCGCGGCCGCGCCGGCGTTCGTCGCGAATACCAACAGCGCCGATAGAAGCAGTCGCCTCATCGGCTATAGTGTAGCCGACCCGCCGCGCGGCCAGGAGGGTCCTCGGGCACCTCTCGACGCGCCAATGGGCCTATGCCGGATTATGACGTAAATAACAGCAGAATCCGATGGCGCGGAACGTCACCCGGCGCTCCCATCGGCGCTTCCCGGCTCGATTTCGTAGAATACCTTCGTGGCGACCCTCGTCCTCAACGCCTCCGAACTGCTGACCATGACCGGCGCGCCCGCGCCGCGCGCCGGTCGCGACAAGGCGTCCATCGGCCTCATCCGCGGCGGAGCCGTGCTCGTCGACGGCGGCAAGGTCGTCGCGGCGGGCCTCAAGGACCGCGTCCTCGCCCATCCCGCCGCGCGGGACGCCGCGGTGCTCGACGCCGCGGGCGGCGTGGTCGCCCCGGGCTTCGTGGACGCGCACACCCACCCCGTGTTCGCCGAGCCTCGTCTCGACGACTTCGCGGGCCGGGTCGCGGGCGCGACCTACGCCGACCTCGCGGCCAAGGGCGGGGGGATCCTCTTCACGGTCAACGGCGTGCGCGGCGCCGCCGAAGCCGACCTGGCCGCGGGCCTGCGCCGCCGCGCCCACGCCTTCCTGGCCTCCGGCACGACGACCATCGAGGCGAAGTCCGGCTACGGCCTGGACCTCGACAACGAGCTCAAGCTGCTGCGCGTGCTGCGCACGGCCGGCGAAGCCGGTCCCTTAGAGATCGTGCCCACCTTCCTGGGCGCCCACGCGGTGCCGCCCGAGCTGCGGGGGGACAAGGACGGCTACGTCGCGCGCGTGTGCGGAGAGATGATCCCCAAGGTCGCCGAGCAGCGCCTCGCCGTGTTCGTGGACTTGTTCTGCGAGAAGGGCTACTTCGACGTGGCCGACCTGGAGAAGGTCGCCGAGGCGGGCGCGAAGGCGGGACTGAAGCTGAAGGTCCACTCCGAGCAGCTCTCGCGCCTGGGCTCGCTGGGCGCCGCGGTGAAGCGCAAGGCCGTCTCCGTCGACCACCTCGACTGCGTCGCCGAGGACGACATGCCGCCGCTCGCGGCCAGCGGCACCGTGGCCTGCCTGGTGCCCGGCTCCAACTACTTCCTGGGCAAGGCCTACCCGCCCGCCCGCCGCCTGCTCGACGCGGGCTGCGCGGTCGCCCTGGCCACGGACTTCAATCCCGGCACCTGTCCGTGCTGGGACATGTCCATGATCATGTCCTTGGCCTGCACGCAGATGAAGATGTCGCCCGCCGAGGCCTGGGTCGCCGCGACCATCAACGGCGCCTACGCCGCGGGCCTGGGAGAGACGCACGGCTCGCTCGAGACGGGCAAGACCGCCGACCTCGTCTGCCACGACGCCGCCGACCACCGCGAGGCGGCTTACTGGTTCGGCGCTCCGCGCGTGCGGTGGACGATGAAGCGCGGCGAGGTCGTGTACAGGGCATGAAGGTCCTGCTCTTCGACATCGACGGGACCCTGATCCGCGCCGGCGGCGCGGGGCGCAAGGCCTTGAACCGCGCGGTCTACGTCCTGTACGGCAAGAAGAACGCGTGCTCCGAGCTCTCCTTGGCGGGGCGCACGGACCTGTACAATTTCGGCGCGGCGTATCAGAACGCCACGGGCCGGCGGCCGACCGCGGGGGCCGTCGAGCGCCTCCATCGCGAGTACCTGAAGCACCTGCCCTATTACGTGAAGATGGCCATCCGCAGCGGGACGTACGAGATCCCGGCGGGCCTGAAGACCTTGCTCAAGCGCCTCGCCCGCGACCGCCGCGTGCTGCTGGGGCTGGGCACCGGCAACATGGAGAAGGGCGCCCGCATCAAGCTGGAGCCGTCCGGCTTCAACGCCTACTTCCTGTTCGGCGGCTACGGTTCGGACTCCTTCCATCGCGCCGTCCTCCTCAAGAAGGCCGTGGTCCGCGCCGAGAAGCTCGCCAAGAAGCCCCTCAAGGGACACGACGTCTACGTCATCGGCGACACCCCTTTCGACGTCTCGGCGGGGAAGAAGGCCGGGTTCAAGACGGTCGCCGTCGGCACGGGCTACGCCGACTGGAAAGAGCTCGTCGCCGCCAAGCCCGACCACATCGCGCGCGATTTCCGCGGCACGGAGAAATGGCTGTCATGGTTCCGATTGAGCTGAAGACGCAGAAGGACGCCGCCGACCTGGCGGCCCGCATCGCCGCCGCCCAGGGGAAGGCGGCTTTGCCCGCGCACGCGCGCGCGGCCGTCCTGAACAAGGCCGCGGACGCCCTGGAGAAGGACAAAGAGGCGCTGGCCAGGCTCCTCGCCGAGGAAGTGGGCAAGCCCCTGAAGGCCGGGCGCGTGGAAGTGAGCCGCATGCTGTTCACCTTGCGCTGGTCCGCCGAGGAAGCGCGCCGCATCGGCGGCGAGGTGATGCCGCTCGACCTCGCGGCCGGGGACGAAGGCCGCGTCGCCATCATCAAGCGCGTGCCGCGCGGTCCGGCTCTGTTCATCACGCCCTTCAACTTCCCGTTCAACCTCGTCGCCCACAAGGTCGCGCCCGCCGTGGCCGTAGGCCTGCCCTTCGTGCTCAAGCCCGACGCGCGCTGCCCCAAGGCCGCCTCGCGCCTGGTGGGCGCCCTCGTGGACGCGGGCTGGCCGAAGGAGGCCTGCGCCGTCGCGACCGGTTCCCACGACGTGATAGAGCACCTGGTCCGCGACGAGCGCTTCCGCATCTTCTCCTTCACCGGCTCCACCGCCGTGGGCTGGAAGCTCAAGGCCCTGGCCGTGAAGGCCCAGTCCTGTCTCGAGCTCGGCGGCAACGCCCCGGTGTTCGTCGCCAAGGACGCGGACCTGCCCTGGGCCGCCGCGCGCTGCGCCGCGGGCGGCTACTCCTACGCGGGCCAGACCTGCATCCACGTCCAGCGCGTGTACGTGGAGAAGGACGTCCTCCCGGAGTTCCGCAAGCTCCTGGTCGCCAATATAAAGGAGCTGGTCGCGGGAGACCCCGCGGACGAGAAGACCGACGTCGGCCCCGTCATCGACGAGAACGCCGCCAAGCGCATCGAGGAATGGCTGAAGGAGGCCGTCGGCGCCGGCGCCAAGCTGTGGGCCGGGGGGGAGCGGCAGGGCCGCCTCATCCCGCCCGCCCTCGTCGAAGGCGCCCCGTCGGGCTGCCGCCTCGCCAAGGAGGAGGTCTTCGGCCCCGTCGTCACCCTCGAGGCCGTGGACTCCAAGGAGGAGGCGCTCGACAAGATGAACGACTCCCGCTACGGCCTCCAGGCCGGCCTCTTCACCAACGACCTCGCCTTCGTCCAGCGCGCCTTCGCGCGCCTCGACTTCGGCGGCGTCATCGTCAACGACATCCCGTCCTTCCGCTCCGACGCCATGCCCTACGGCGGCGTCAAAGACAGCGGAGTAGGCCGCGAAGGCGTCCGCTCCACCATCGAAGAATACACCGAAGCGAAAACGCTCGTACTGAAGGCATGAACGTCGCCAACGCTGAAGAAGCGCGGGTCATCGAGGATCTCGTGATTGAATATCTCAATCGCGATACAAAGCCGAATCGGGCGCAGTTTCGAGCGGATCGTCCCGGGCAGCTTGACCTGATAGATATGATGGAAACGAAGGGCCTCTTGATGTCCGATAGCCAAGGGGGCTACGAAATTAAGGTCCATCACGTGCGATCCACCAAGTTTTGGCCCGCGGAGAGCCGAAGAAGCAATGCCTTGCTGAAGTGTCTCTGCTCCGTCTATGCCGACAATATTGGGAAAACAATCCCCAGAGAGCAGCTCATTTCGAAGATTTTCCCTGTTATGAGTGATGTGGAGTTTACTCGCGCAGCCCGATATCTGTACGAAGCCAACTTCCTTGGCGGATATAACTCCGCCGATGGCCGCGTGGATATCACGGGAGTCATCGCCGCTGAGGCGGTGATTCGATTCAAGACGATTGAAGATAAGCTGGATAAGGATCGTGCTTATAACGAATCGTTTAAGAAGAAGCGCGTTTCCACGAAGCTTGCTATAGCGCAAAGTACAGTTGCCGTGAGGTCACTCAGTAAGGAGTGGGAAGGCATTCGTAGGGATTACAGGCTCTCGCGACCCATGATTGGTAAAAAGCTGAACTTCATGAGCCCCAATTCGATTCGTCGCGCCATACTGAGGGATATTGAGCAGGCATACGGGTGTCTTGACCAGCACTACTATAAGCCTGCTGTTGTTCTTGCCGGCGGTGTTGTTGAAGAGGTCCTTCGTCAGTATCTTCAGCACAAGGGAATTCCTCCGGGGAAGGAATTTATTGAGCACATAAACGCGGCAAGAGAGCATAAGATGCTCAAGGCCTCCCTTGTTGCGTTGACGGATTCCGTCAGAGGGTTTCGCAATCTCGTTCATATCGCGAAAGAGAAGGACCCCAAGTTCACTACGAATGGCGCTACTGCGAAGGTCGCGGTATCTGCGATGTTCGCAATAATCAACGATCTTTAGTTTTACGTTGGCGATGCTGGATATTTAGGAGTGCATAAAAATGAAGCTAGTTGAGTGTGTGCCCAACTTCTCGGAAGGTCGCGACAAGGCCAAGGTTCAGCAGGTCGTGGACGCGGCCAAGTCGGCCGGCGTGACCATCCTCGACGTCGAGATCGACGGCGACCATCATCGCTGCGTCCTCTCGTTCGTGGGAGACCCGGCGAGCTGCGTCGAGGCCTGCTTCCGCGTGGCCAAGAAGTCGATGGAGCTCATCGACCTGACCGTCCATAAGGGCGAGCACCCGCGCATGGGCGCCGTCGACGTCATCCCCTTCATCCCGGTCAAGGACGTCACCATCGAGGAGTGCGCCGTCCTCGCCGAGACGCTGGCCAAGCGCATCGGCTCCGAGCTGAACATCCCCGCCTACCTCTACGACCACGCCGCCAAGCGCCCGGAGCGCAAGGACCTGGCCAACGTGCGCAAAGGGCAGTTCGAGGGCCTGCGCGACCTCATCGGGAAGGACGAGACGCGGCGGCCGGACTACGGTCCCAACGCCATCCACCCCACGGCCGGCGCGGTCGCCTGCGGCGCCCGCCAGCAGATCGTGAACTTCAACCTGAACCTGGACACCCACGACATGGCCGCGGGCAAGGACATCGCCAAGCGCGTGCGCGCCTCGGGCGGCGGCCTGCCGGCGGTGCGGGGCAAGGAGATCGACCTGGCGGCCCGCAAGCAGGTGCAGATCTCGACCGTGCTCACCGACTACAAGACGTCCTCGATGAAGCGCGTGCTCGACGAGACCGTCAGGCTCGCGGCGGAGCACGGCGCCAAGGTGAAGACCACCGAGATCGTCGGCCTCCTGCCGCGCCAGGCCCTCCTCGACTTCGCCTTCGAGGCGCTGAACCTGGAGAACTTCCACGCGGACGTGCAGATCCTCGAGAGCCGCCTGGAGGCCGTCGGCGCCTTGGGCGGCGGCGACTGGAAGGCCGCGGGCCGCCAGATGGCCGAGGCGCTGTCCAACACCGACGCGACGCCGGGCGGCGGCTCGGCGGCGGCGGTGTCCGGCGCGATGGGCTGCGGGCTCGGCCAGATGGCGGTGGGCATCACGCTCAAGTCCAAGAAGCTGGAGGAGGCCAAGCGCCCCGCGCTGGCGGCCGCCCACGCCAGGTTCGGCGAGCTGCGCGCGGCCTTCGACCGCCTGGCCGACGAGGACGCGGCGGCCTTCGACGTGTTCATGGCGGCCATGTCCTTGCCCAAGGACGACCCGACGCGCGCCGCGAAGATGCAGGCCGGCCTCAAGCACGCGGCCGAGGTCCCGCTCAAGACCGCCTCCGTCGCCGCCGAGGCCCTGGCCTTGGCCAAGGCGACGGCGCCCTCCGCGGGGCCCGCGGTGGTCTCCGACATCAACTGCGCCATGCATCTCCTGAAGGCCGCGGCGCTGTGCGCGGCCGAGAACGTGCGCATCAACATCCCCGGGCTCAAGGACCAGGGGACGGCCAAGGACCTGGAGGGGCGCCTGGAGAAGACGCTCGCCGCCTGTGCCTGAGCACCTCTTCACGGCGCGCGCCGACGGCTTCGGCTGGACGCCGGCGGGCGCGAAGGGTTGGGCCGCGGTCGCGTCCTTGGGCGTGATGGTCGTCGCGAACTTCGTCCGCCTCGCCGTCTCCTCGGGCTCCATCGAGGAGATGTTCGCCGTCTTCCTGTCCGAGACCTCGGCGATGCTCATGGCCTTCTTCTGGCTGTGCCTGGCGACCGGCGAGCCTCTGCCCGCCCTCCAGGAGCGCCTGTGGTTCAAGGCCAAGCGCTTCGGCTGGGGCTGGAGCCCGGCGACGCCGGAGGGTTGGGCCGTCGTCGTGTACTTCCTGGCCGGCCTCATCGGCTCCAACATCGCCCTCGTGCGCTTCCGCCCCGCGCCGCCGAGCCCCGGCATGGTGGCCGAGCATTTCCTCATCGCTTCCGTGCTGGCGGCCTCGCTCATCGGCATCTGCTACCGGACCGGCGAGAAGCCGGGCTGGCGCTGGGGCTGATGGACGTCCGCCGCGCGGCCGCGGGCGACTGGGCCGCCATCGCCGGACTGTGCGCGGACACGGGCCTGCCGGGCGGCGAGCCCGTGGACCCGTCCGAGCGCGTGGAGTTCGGCGAGCGCTGGGTGGGTCCGTACCGCGAACTGCGTCCGGATTGGACCTTCGTGGCGGTCGAGGACGGGCGCGTCGTCGGCTACCTGACCGGCTCCCCGGACACCGCGCCTTTCGAGTCGGAGCGCCGCGCCGCCTTCCCGGCTTGGATCGACGCGCGCGAATGGTTCGGCGCGGACTTCCTGCGCGACTTCTGGACGGCGCACCCCGCGCACCTGCACATGAACTTCGCGAAGGCCGCGCGGGGCAAAGGGCACGGCACGCGCCTCATCGCCGCCTTCCGCGAGGCCCTGCGCGAGCGCGGCGTCGCGTCGATGCACGTGTTCTGCGGGGAGAAGGCCTCGACCTTCTGGGCGCGCTCCGGCTTCGTCGACGTCTCGGTGCTCGAGCCGCGCCCGGGCGTGCGCCTGCACGCCATGGCTCGCCCGGTCTGACATGGGTCTGAGCGTGTCGGTGCTGGGCGCGGCCGGGGAGCTTTCCGGCGACCCGGCCGTGCTCGCGGAGCTCGGACGCGACTTCGCGGCCTTCGTCGTTCCTCCCGGTGACGCGCCGTCCTTCCGCGTGGACGCGCGCCTCGGCGCGGTCTCGAAAGAGCCCGTCGAGGGGCGGCGTTGGCGCGACGTCCGCTTCGCCGACGCGGGCGCCGTCCGCCGGCTCGATTACGGCGGCCGCGCGTCCGGGCGCCTCGACCTCGACGCCGCGACGGCCGAGCTGGTCTCACCGGAGCCCGAGCTCCTGCGCGAACTCGCCTATCTGGCGGCCTGCTCCTTCGCGGGGCGCCGCCTCGACGAGCGCGGCTGGCACCGCGTCCACGCCCTGGGCGTGGAGCGCGGCGGCGCGGCGGGCCTGCTGCTTCTGCCCGAGGGCGGGGGGAAGTCGACGCTCGC
>CAZTZW010000059.1:0-10506 GCA_964618085.1 uncultured Elusimicrobia bacterium | reverse complement strand
CCTCCCTTGTTTGCGAAACTCCGTTTTTCCCCAACAACGGGAGGTCGGACCCCATCAAAGCTTGCGGATGAGGGAGATGACCTTGCCGGCGATGCGGCCTTCGCCGATGGGGAAGGGGTCGTAGCGCTCGTTGTCGGGGACGAGGAGGAGGCCTTGGGCCTTCACCTTCAGACGCTTCACGGTCGCGTCGCCGTCTTCGAAGCGCACGACGACGATGTCGCCGTTGGAAGCGGTCTCCTGCCACTTCACGACGACGGTGTCGCCGTTGTGGAGGGTGTGCTCCATGGAGTCGCCCTTCACCTTCAAGGCGAACAAGGCCGACGCGTCGCCGCGGTCCAATACGGTGGGGACGTGGCCTTCGGCCTCGGCGTGCGCGCCGGAGGCGGGGCCGGCGGGGACCTTCCCCAATATGGGGATGAGGGCCACGCGCTCCTCGGAGGCGATGAGGGCGGAGCGAGACTTGCCGCGCGCCTCCTCGAGCAGCCCCTTGGTCCGCAGGTTGTCGAGGTGGTACTGCACGGTGTCGGGGGAGCTCACTCCTGCCAGCCGGCACAGCTCGCGCACGGTGGGCGCGTAGCCGTTGTCGGCGGTGAAGTTCCGCACCAAGTCGAGGATCTGCTGCTGGCGCGGCGTCAGTCCCGTCGTGTCTTGCTTGCTCATGTACTTGTCTCCCGGCGCCCTCGGCCGGCGCGCCTAGAAGGATAGTCGAACGTCCGTCCGATGTCAAGCCCCCTCAAGCGGGGCGGTTCAAGGCCTCGGCGCAAATTGCTAGATTAGCCGCATGACCGAGCCTGGCGAGGAAATGGTTGGTTCCGATGCCGTAGGAAGGAAACCATGAATCCGCTGCGGATGCTGCGCGACCTGCTGCTGGCCCTTCAGGGCGGCACCGATCCCCGCCATCTCGCCGCCGGCTTCGCGCTGGGCGCGGCGCTGGGCCTGGTGCCCAAGGGCAACCTCATCGCCGCGTCGTTCTTCCTGCTCTTCTTCTTCCTGCGCGTGGACAAGGGCATGGCGTTCTTCACCGCCGCGGCCTTCACCCCGCTGGCCTACTTCATCGACGGCCCCGCGCACCGCCTCGGCATGGCCCTGCTCCAGGCGCCCGCTCTCAAGGGCCTGTGGACGGCGCTCTACGACATGCCCATCGTGCCGCTGACCCGCTTCAACAACAGCGTGGTCCTGGGCAACCTCACGGTCGCGGCGCTCCTGTTCGCCCCCCTCTACCTCCTCGGCCTGCGGCTCGCGGGCTGGTACAACACGGTCGCCAGGCCCTACATCGAGCGCACCGCCGTGGTGCGCTCGCTCAAGGGCTGGTACTGGTTCCAGAAGTACCAGGACCTCACGCGATGAGCTGGTTCAAGAAGGGCCCCATCCTCGGCGCGCTGGGCGGCGGCGTCATCCTCTGGCTGCTCGTCGTGTTCTGCTTCGACCCCCTCCTCAAGATGGCCCTCGTCGCCGGCGCCCAGGCCGCCAACGGCGCCAAGGTCGACGTCGGCTCCCTGAAGACGAAGTGGCTGAAGGGGACGCTGACCGTCGCGGGCGTCGAGGTCGCCGACGCCGAGGAGACGATGAAGAACACGCTCTCGTTCGAGCGCGCGGTCTTCATGCTCGACGTGTCCGCCGCCCTGCGCGGCAAGGGCGTCGTGCGCGAGGCTTCGGTGTCGGGCGTGCGCTTCGGCACCCAGCGCCGCCGCGACGGCCGCCTGCCCGCCGCGCCGCCGCCCTCGAAGCTGACCTTGGCCGTGCGCGAGAAGCTGGGCTTCGACAAGGGCGCCTCGGTCTCCACCCAGGTCAAGGCCAACGCCGCCGCCGAGGTGGACGCGGCCAAGCTCTCCGGCCTCCAGAAGATCGAGGACGCCAAGGCCAAGGCGAAGGATGTCGAGACGCGCTGGAAGAGCAAGCCCGCCGAGCTCAAGGCCATCGAGACCGAGGCCCGCGCGGTGGCCGACGAGCTCAAGACCCTCGGCCAGGGCGGCGGCGCGCCCGCCGACGTCCTGCGCAAGATACAGACCGCGCAGAAGGCGCAGGCCAAGCTCAAGGACCTGCTCGCGCGCTCGGAGGCCATCCGGAAGGAAGCGCAGAAGGACCTCGGCGACGTACAGGGCGCCATCAAGGAGGTCGACGAACTGCGCAAGAAGGACGTCAACGGCCTGCTCGAGGCCGCCGGCCTGCCGACCATCGACAGCGAGAGCCTGACGCGGCGCCTGCTCGGGCCCCAGGCCGCGGGCAAGATCGCGACCGGCCTCAAGTGGATGCGCTGGGCGCGCGAGCAGTCCGCCGCCAAGAAAGCCGCGACGCCGCCCAAGCCGGCGCGCCGCCGCGGCGTGGACGTCGAGTTCCCCCGCGCGCACTCCTATCCGCAGCTCCTGCTCGAGAACGCCAAGCTCGGCGGAGAGCTGAGCGCGGAGCAGGCGGGCCGTCCCGTCGCGCTCGACGGCCTGCTCACCGGCGTGACGTCCAACCCGAAGTTATACGGGAAGCCGGCCCGCCTCGAGCTGTCCGGCCGCTCCGAAGGCATCGCCTTGAACATGAAGGCCCGCCTCGACCAGCAGGCCGACCCCGTGGGCGTGACGCTCGAGTTCGACGGCTCCGGCTTCCCTCTGGCGGGCTCGTCCTTGGGCGACGGCGAGGTCGGCGGCGTCATCACCGCGGGCGCGGCGCGCGTCAACGGCGTCATCCGCTCGGCGGGCGACGAGTGGAAGGGCGAGATCCTCGCGACGGCGTCGGGCGTCTCGATAGAGCCCAAGGTCGCTCTCACGGGAATGGCGGGGCGGCTCGTGACTGACGCCCTAAGATCCCTGCCCGGCTTCACCGCCAAGGTCTCCATCTCCGGCCGCGAGGACGACCTGAAGTTCGGCGTCTCCTCCGACATCGGAACGGCCGTCGCCGGCGCCATGAAGAAGGCCGTCGCCGGCGAGTTCGAGGTCCAGCGCAAGGCGCTCGAGGCCAAGGTCAACGCCCTCTACGACGAGCAGATGAAGGGGCTGCGCGCGCAGTCCGACGGCCTGACCAAGCAGCTGCTCGGCCCCCTCGACCAGCAGAAGGGCGAGCTCGACCGCCTGATGAAGGACGCCCTGGGCAAGGCCGTGGGTCAACCCAAGCTCCCGGACCTCAAGAAGCTCTTCAAGTGACCGCTCTCGCCCCGAGCGACGCGGGCCGGCCTGCGCGGATGTTCGCCCCTCTCGCAGGCGCGCCCTCCGTCCTCCCGCCCGTCCGCTAGTACAGCTTCAGGGCCGCGGCGCCGCTGACGCGGGGAGTCTGCTCGCGATTGGAGCGGCGGGCGGCCTTGGGGACCTCCGCGGCCAGATAGACCTGCAGCTCGCCCAAGGTGACGGACTTGTCGGCGTCGGCGTCCGCGGCTCCGGACAAGCCGCGCATCAGAAAGTAGCTGAACAAGCCCTGCCGACGCAGCTCGAGCCCTCCGGCGATCTCGTTGGCGCCCGCCGCCGCGATCAAGGATACCTTGCCCGTCGCCGACGGACCAGCCTCGTTGACGGTCACGAGCGGGCGCGCTCCCGGCGCGAGCACCGAGCGGCCGCCCGCGCCGGAGAAACAGGCGTCGAGCATGACGACGGCTTCCTTGGCCGGCAGCTTCTCGAGGTCCTGGTACACCTGCGCCAGCGAATAGGCCGTGCTCTTGGGAAACGCCGGATCGCCGTCCCACGGCACGATATAGGCCGAGCCCGTCTGGGGATCGGGCGCGCCGTGCCCGGAGTAGTAGAAGTATACGCGCGAGTCGGCGCTGACGTTGGCGGGCAGCCACTCCTGAAGGTATTTGGCGAGGTCGGACCTGGAGGCGGCCTGGCCGGTGAGCAGGATGATGTTGGGCGAGGGCACGCCCAGGGCCTCAAGGTGCGCGCGCATGCGCTTGGCGTCGTTCTCGCCGTAGTCGGCCTTGGGGATGCCGCGGTAGGTCTCGATGCCCACGACCAGGGCGAAGTCCGTTGGACGCGGCGCCGCGACGGTCTTGGGGAGATCCACGAGCGGCGGGAAGTCGCGCTCCAGGGCCTCCGCATGACGACGCGCCTCGGCCGCGGCCTTCTCGCTCTCGGCGCGGCGACCGGCCTCGGCCTCATCGGAGGCCCGGCGCGCGGCGCTATCCGCCTCCGCGCGACGGCGGGCCTCCTCGGCCTCGCGGCGCTTCCGCTCGGCGACCTGTTTGGAATCGGGCACGTAGCGCGTGTAGGTGTTGACGTCGCGGCACTCGCGGCCCGTGGCGTAGGCGAATGGGCTCAAGACCAGGTCGAAGAGCAACGGCGCTCCGACCGTGACGACGTTCATGAAGACCTTCTGACTGAACGTGCGCGTGCTGCCGCGGTGGAACGGCAGGAACGGGCTGTTCGGAGACTGGCCCTGGGAGATGAAGTTGCCGTACCCCCAGTCGCACTTACGGTCGACGACCGTCTCGTAGCTGCCCTCGCGCTTCACGACGTGCGGGCCGTCGACGGCGCACCCGGAAAGGGCGATGACGACGAGCAGCGCCGCAGACGTCCGCTTCATCAGCCGATCTTAGAGCCGCAGTCGGCGCAGAACTTCGCGCCCGCGGCGACGCCCTTGCCGCACTGGGAGCAGAACTTCGCCCCGGCGGGGGTGGCGGCGGGTCCGCCGGCGCCGCCCATCGCCGCGCCGACCTGGCCGCCCATGGCCTGGCCGACGCCGAGACCCGCGCCGAGGCCCAGGCCCGCGCCCATGATGGCGCCCGCGCCTCCGCCCTCGTTGGCGGCGGCCTTGTCGAGCACGTCGAAGGTGCGCTTCTGGGCGTACTTGTCGCCGATGATGTCGAGCTCGGCCTTGTCCGAGAGCGCCTTCTTCAGGCGCACGACGGTGTCGTCGTCCTCGGGCACGTCCACCGAGTTCAGGTAGAAGTTGACGAGCTTCACGCCGAACTTGCCGAAGTCGGCGGAGAGCTTCTCCTGGATGGAGCCCGACATCTCCTCGAGGTAGGCCGAGATCTCGAGCAGGTTGATCTTCTGCTTCACGATGGTCTCGGCGATGTAGTCCTTGGCCTTGGTGAGCAGGACGCCCTTGAAGTAGTTGGACAGCTGCTCGGTGGTGAACTGCGGGTTGGTGGCCGAGAGCTGGACCACGAAAGCGCGCGAGTCCGCGACCTGTATGCCGAACTGGCCGAAGGCCCGCACCGGCAGGTACACGTTGAACTTAGGATCGAGGACGGGGATGGGCGAGTTGGTGCCCCACTTCACGTCCAGGTTGACCGCCTTGTTGATGTAGTAGATCTCGGCCGCGAAGGGCGTCTCGCCGCCGAAGGGAGCCTTGATGAGGCCGCGCAGGAGCGGGATGTTGGCCGTGCGCAAAGTATGAGTCCCGGGTCCGAGCACGTCCAAGGCCTGGCCGCCCTTGAAGAAGATGGCCTCCTGCGCCTGGTTGACGATGACCTGGGTGCCCCAGCTGAGGTCCTCCGCGGGATACTTCCACACGAGGACGTTTCCGGGACCGTCGTACTTTACTCGATCGATTATGGCCATTTTGGTTGTTGCCCTCCGAGATTGTAACTATAGCCTCCGCACCCCCCCTTGTCAACCGGGGGCGCATGTCAGACGGATTAAGCGTCGGTAAACGCTTTTCAGGGCCGTGGGCCTAGCGGGGATAGGACTTATGCCCCGGGCGCCCGGAGACGGGGATGGGTAAACTCTACACATGAGATCTCTCCTTTATACGGGCATGGCCCTCCTCCTGGCCTCCTCGCCCGCCTCCGCCATCGCCCTCCAGAAGCACACCCTCGACAACGGCCTCATCGTCATCCTCCACGAGGACCACACGGTGCCCCTCGTCGCGGTGAACACCTGGTACAAGGTCGGCTCCCGCGACGAGCTCGCCGGCCGCACCGGCTTCGCCCATCTCTTCGAGCACTTCCTGTTCGAGGGCTCCAAGCACGTCCCCCAGGGCCAGTACGACGCCCGGACCAGCGGCCTGGGCGGCGTCAACAACGCCACCACCTCCTTCGACCGCACGAACTACTGGGCCGTCGTCCCCTCCGAGAACCTCGAGGAGGTCCTGCGCGTGGAGTCCGACCGCATGGGCTTCCTGCGCGACTCCATCAACCCCGCCGCCCTGGCCAAGCAGCAGCGCATCGTGAGCAACGAGCTGCGCCAGTACGCCAACCAGCCCTACGGCAGCATCCTCGAGGACCTGTGCGCCTTGATGTGGCCCGCCGGCCACGGCTACTCCTGGACCCCGGGCGGGCGCGTCGACCACGTCAACGCCGCGACGGCCGACGAGGCCCGGGTGTTCCACCAACGATTCTATAATCCCAACAACGCCGTGCTCGTCGTCTCCGGCGACCACGACACCGCGCGCACCCTCGACCTGGTCAAGAAGTGGTACGCCGCCCTGCCCCGCGGGGCCGAGGAGCCGCGCCTGCCCGTGCGCTCCGCCGACCGCCTCGGCGGCCGCCGCGAGAAGACGGTCACCGACGACAAGGCCCAGCTCCCGATGATGCTGCTCGCCTTCCCCGTGCCGCCGACCGGCCAGCCCGACTCGCGCGAGCTCGCCGCCGCCGCCTCCATCCTCACCTCCCGCATGAGCAAGAGCCTCCAGCGCCAGAAGCGCCTCGTCGTCTCCGCCTCGGCCAGCATGCTGGGCACCCACGCCCGCGACGTCCTGCTCATCGACGCCATCCCCGTCCCGGGCGTCACCCTCGAGCAGCTCGAGGCCGCCGTCACCGCCGAGATCGCCAAGCTGGTGGGCGAGGGCGTCCAGGCGCAGGAACTCTCCCGCGTGAAGGCGGGCCTGGCCACGAGCCGCCTCAACTCGCTCCAGGAGCTCCAGGGCCTGGCCGAGAACCTCGCCGAGAACGAGGCCTCCCGCGGGAACCCCGCGGCCTTCGAGAGCGACCTCGCCGCGCTCGATTCGATGGACCTGGCGGGCCCGCGCGAAGCCGCGCGCCGCTGGCTCACCCCCGACAACATGGCCGTCCTGCGCGTGATGCCCCGCGCGGCGGCTGGAGGCCAGTGATGAACCGCTCTCTTCTCGCCGCCCTGCTCTTGATCCCCGCCGCCGCGAACGCCGCCGATGTCGCGCCCGCGACGGAGCTCGAGCGCCGCACGCCCATCGACCCGGGCGCCCCTCGCCCCCACGCGGCGACGCCGGTCTCCCGCGCCGAACTGCTCAACGGCATCAAGCTCGCCGCCGTGAACTCGGCCCGCCTGCCCGTGGTCGCGCTGGAGCTGGCCCTGCCCTTCGGCGGCACCGCGCTCGACCCCGACCAGCGCGCCGGCCTCGCCTCCCTCACGGCGTCATTGCTCACCGAAGGCGCCGGAACCCGCGACGCCGACGCCTTCTCCGACGCCGTCGAGGACATCGGCGCGAGCTTCAGCGTCGCCGCCACCGCCGACGCCCTCATCGTCAAGGTCTTCACCCGCCGGGAGAACCTCGACCAGGCGCTCGCCTTGGTCGCCGACGCCGTCCGCCGCCCGACCTTGCCCGAGGCGTCCTTCGACCGCCTGCGCGAGGAGATGCTCGCGGGCATCGCCGCCAAGAAGGCCGAGCCCGGCGCCGTCGCCGAGCGCCGCCTGCAGTCGCGCGTCTTCACCGCCCACCCGTACGGCCCCACCGCGACCGAGGCCTCCGTCGCGGCCCTCACCCACGCCGACGCTCTCGCCGCCGCCGAACGGCTCGCCGACCCGCGCGGCGCGCGCCTGACCTCCGCCGGCAACCTGTCGCTCGACGAGCTCCGCGCGCTGGCCGACCGACACTTCGGCGACTGGACCAAGTCGGGCCCGCTGCCCGCCCTGCCCGCCACGTTGACCGCGCCCGTCGCCGCGACGCCCGCGGGCACGGCGAAGGCCGCCCCCGGCCTGGGCATCGACGTCATCGACCTGCCGGGCTCCGGACAGTCGGCCATCCGCTTCGGCCAGCTCACCGTCCGCCGCGACCACCCCGACTTCTACGCCCTGCGCCTGGCGATGGAAGTCCTGGGCGGCGGCACCGGCCGCCTCCACAACAACCTCCGCGAGGACAAGGGTTGGGCCTACGGCGCCTACGCCCACCTCGGCGCGATGCGCGCCGCCGGCGAGATGAGCGGCCAGACCGACGTCCAGACCGACCGCACCGCCGACGCCGTGGTCGAGATCTTCGCCGAGATGGACAAGATGCGCCGCGAGCTGGTGCCCGCCGCCGAGCTCCAGAAGGCCAAGCTCTACGTCGCCGGCGGGCTCCTGCGCCGCCAGCAGAAGGTCCAGGACGTCGCCGGCACGACCTCGGGCTTCGAGCAGATGGGCCTGCCGGCCGACGAGCTGACGCGCTACCGCGACGGGCTCATGGCCGTGACCGCCGAGCAGGTGCTCGAGGCGGCTCAGCGCCATCTCCGCCCCGAGGCCGTCCACATCGTCATCGCGGGCGACGCCGAGAAGGTCTACGCGCCCCTGTCGGCGCTCGCGCCCGTGAAGGTGTTCGGCATCGACGGCGTCGAGAAGCCCGCGCCCGTCAAAGCGCCCTCCAACGGCTAGAGCCGCTTCAGGAGCGCGGCGCGCTCCTCTTCGACGACGGCGCTCACGTCGTTGACGTGCAGACCGAAGCGCCGCCCGAACGCCTCCAGGGCGGAGCGCTCCCCGTCGGAGACCCGGCCGTCGGCCAGGCTCATGCGCGCCAGTCCCCGCAGCATCTCGTCGGCCTGCGCGCCGTCGGCGGGCTTGGGCGCGGCGAGCGCCCCCGCGCGCGCCGCCTCGACGACGGCCGCGACCTTCTTCTCGTCCATCCCGCGCCGGCGCCCGTACTCGACGAGATACCGGCGCTCGTGCGGCGCCAATTCGCCGTCGGCGACCATGGCCCATGCCAGGATGGCCGCCGCGTCGGCCGGAGCCAGGGCGTCGCCCCACTCCAGGCCCGGCGACGCCGACTCGTCCGTCCTCTTGAGCGGGGCCTCGGGCCGGCGCCATTCGCCGAACGGCACGATGGCCGCCAGCGCCCAGTCCTTCTTCAAGTCGATGAGCGAGCCGCCGCAGTAGGCGCACCCCGCCTCGTCGCTTCCCGAGGGCGGGGCCCCGCAAGCCGGGCAGCGCGCCGTGCGCAGGCCCTGCCGCGCGTCGGTCTTCACCCCCGACGCGCGCTCGAGGATGAAGAAGTGCCGCTGGAGTATGCGGCGGCCCTCTCGCTCCCCGTCCCCGGTCCGCGCCACAGGCGCGGCCTCCCACTTCACCTGGACGTGGACCCGGTCCAGGCCCGCCGTCCGCTCGCAGGCCGTGACCTCGACGGCGCCCACCGCCGCGTCCCGCCAGAAAGTCGCCCCGGCGGGCGCCAGGAGCGCGCAGACCTCCTCCGTCGCGACGGAGCGCAGCGGACCGGAGCGCCCCAGCCGCAGCGCGTCGAGCCAGCGCCAGAACACCACCGAGGCCCGGTCCTCCAGCGCCTCGAGGTTCGCGGCCGGGTCCGCCTCCGACAGGAGCGTCCAGCCGCCGATGTCGCGGTGCACGTCGGTCGAGGCCCACTCGGAGCGCTGGGTGATCTCGGAGAGCACCCAGTCGTGGTCTCCGGAGGTCGCCCAGCCGCCGCAGGACGCGCACTTGCCCGCGTCCGCGACCTTCAGGGGCGCGCCGCAGCTGGGGCACTGTCCCTCGATGACGCCGCCGCGCTTGAGCGTCTTGGCGCCGGGACGGCGCAGGAAGGTCCACACTTCCTCGAAAGGCCCATCCGAGCTCTTGAGCGCCTTGCCCGAGGCGTCGACCGTACGGTCTCGCGCCGTCGCCTTGATCCAGACGTGCAGGGCGTCGAAATGCGGGTCGCTGTGGAAGCCCAGGATCTCCGTCCCGCGCACCGCGACGCCTTCCATCAGGTTGACCAGGCCGCGCGACCGCATGTCCTCGAGCTGGCGCGAGAAGCGCTCGTAGACCCCGTCGGAGACGAAGAAGCGCGCGGGCGCCATGTCGCCCGCGCTCCAGGCGGCCTGGACCTTCACGAAGGCGTCCGAGGCTCGTGCGAGGAAGCCGGCCTCGTCGAACGCGGGGTCGCGCTCGCGCAGCTTCGCGCTCTCCGCGCGCAGACGCGTCTCCACCTGCCGCTGCAGGCCGCTGCCGAGGATCTGCTCGGCGTGACGGTGATTCAGGAACTGGACATACAGATAGATGAGATAGATCTGGAACAGCGTGAGCGGGACCCCGAACACCGGGTACAGGATGACGAAACGGATATAGAGGATAAGCAGGTCGGCGAGGAGGTCCGCCAGCATGCCCCCGTCCGAGGAGGAGGAGGAATAATAAGACGAGCCGGAAGAGCCGCCGGAGTACCCTTCACCCCCGCCCGCGCGCGCGAAGGCGTCGACCGCGGCCAGGAGCAGGGGCGCCGCCAGGAGCACGCGTCTCACGGACGCAGTTTAGCCCCCCTTCCGGCCCGCGTCAACCCGGGACTAGGAGACCAGCCAGACGCGGCCCGTCGAGACGCGCAGGACGACCCGGCCGTCGGAGCGATTGCCCAGGCCGCGGCTGCCGCGGCGCAGTGCCTCGTCCTTCAGCGGGAAGCGGGCGCCGGACAACGTCACGGTCGCGCGCGGCGGCTTCA
>CAZTZW010000058.1:0-10541 GCA_964618085.1 uncultured Elusimicrobia bacterium | reverse complement strand
GCGCGGCGACGCCGCCTTCGAGGGCGGCGACCTCGCGGCCGCCGAGTCCCTGTACGCCCAGGCCCTCGCGCGCAACGCCGACCTGCCCCAGGTCCGCGTCAACCGCGGCCTGGCCTTGTACCGCCTCGGCCGCCATGCCGAGGCCGAAGCCGAGTTCGCCCGCGCCGCCGGCCAGGACCCGCTGAGCGCCGACGCCTGGCACAACCTCGGCCTGTGCCGGGCCCGCCGGGGCGACCGGGCCGCCGCGGATGAAGCCCTGGGCCGTGCCCTGAAGCTCTCCCCGGGACGCCCCGACACCCTGCGCGTCCGCGCCCTCCTGCGCGAGGCGAAATGATAAAATAGCGCTGATTGGCGCATAACATTCTCGTCATCCGGCTCTCGTCCTTGGGCGACGTCGCCCTGACCGGCCCGGTCTATAAGAACCTCAAGGCCCATTGGCCCGACGCCCGGGTCACGGTGCTGGTCAAGCCCGCCTTCGCCGACGTTCTGACCGGCCACCCCGGCGTCGACGAGGTCCTCCCCTTCACCGGCCTGTTCTCCGCCTTGAGCGCCATCCGCGAGCGCGGCTTCACCCATCTCCTCGACCTGCAGGGGACGGCGCGGACCTGGCTGCTGCGCAAGCTGGCGCGCGTGCCGCATACGGCCGCCTACCGCACGGACGCCATGGCCCGCCGCCTGTTCGTGGCCTTCGGCGTGAGCACGCCGGCCCTCCAGCGCCACGTCGCGGACCGCTACCTGGACGCTCTCGCGGCCTGGGGCGTGCCGGCGACCGAACGGACGACGAACGCGGCCGATTGGCGCGGCGCGCGGCGAACGACCGCCGCACGCCGCGTACTAGTGATCCAAAGCTCCTTCCTGGGCGACAGTATGCTGACCGTGCCGCTCCTGCGCCGCCTGCGCGAGCACCTGCCCGGGGCGCGCCTGACCGTGCTCACCTTGCCCACGATGTCCGAGATCTTCAAGGGCGCCTGGGTCGACGAGGTCCTCCTCGACGACAAGCGAGGCGCCGACGGCGGGGTGACCGGGCCGTGGCGGCTCGCCGCGCGCCTGCGCGAGAAGGACTTCGACCTGGCCGTCATCCCCCACCGCTCCTTCCGCTCCGCCCTCGTCGCCAAGCTCGCGGGCATACCGCGGCGCGTCGGCTTCGCCGCCAGCGCCGGCCGCTTCCTGCTCACCGACGTCGTGCCCTTCACCTGGCTGATGCACGACCTGGAGCGCAACCTGGCCCTGCTCCTGCCTCTGGGCGGGACCGCCGCCCCCGCGCCCGCCGAGTCGCGCTACCTCGACGCCGCGCCCCTGCCGCCCGCGCTCGAGGGACTGCTCGCCGCCGCGGGCAAGGGCGCGCGCCTGGCCGGCGTACACCCGGGAGCGGCCTGGGCGACGAAGCGCTGGCTGCCGGAGCGCTACGCCGCGCTGTGCCGCGCGCTGCGCGAGGACGGTCTGGTCCCTGTTCTCGTCGGCGGCCCCGGCGACGCCGCGCTGGCACGCGGCATCGCCGCCGAGAGCGGCGCCTTGGACCTGACGGGCAAGACCGACCTCGCCGGGCTGAAGTCCCTGATGGGCCGGCTGTCGCTGTTCGTGACCAACGATTCGGGGCCCATGCACCTCGCCGCGGCCGCGGGCGTGCCGGTCGTCGCCGTGTTCGGCGCCACGACGCGGGAGCTCGGCTTCTTCCCCTACGGAGCGGGACATCGCGTGGTCGAGGCCGAGCTGGCCTGCCGCCCGTGCGGCCTGCACGGCGGGCGCGAGTGCCCCGAAGGACACTTCCTGTGCATGAAGCTCGTCACCGTCCCGCAGGTGCTCGAAGCCTGCCGCGCGGCGCTGGGTGCGGGAGCGGCCCGATGAACCCTTCTCCCATCCGCGTCGTCCACATCGAGGACGAGCCCTGGGACTCGGGCATCGCCCATTACGCGGTCACCCTCGCCGCCGAGCAGAAGCGCCGCGGCTGGTACGTGGAGTTCTGGGGCCTCATCGGCGCGCCGCCGCTGGAAGCCGCGGCCGCGGCCGGCGTCCCCCCGCGCGGCTTCTACGGCACGACCCAGATGTGGCTGAAGCTGCCGCTGCTGCGCCGGGTCCTGCGCGAGCGCGGCGTGCAGGTGCTCGACGCGCACACCGGCTCCGCCCACACGCTGGCGCTGGCGCTGGCCGCGGGCTCGAGCATCGCCGTGGTGCGCACGCGCGGAGACGCCCGCCCTCCGGGCGCGGGCCGGCTGGCGCGCTTCGCCGCGGGCCGCACCGCCGCCTACATCGGCGCCAACTACGCGCTCACCCAGGACCTGCGCGCGGCCTTCCCGGGCAGCCGCGTGAGCATGGTGCCCCAGGGCGTCGAGGGGCCGGCCTCCGCGCCGCCCCTGCCCGCCGCGCCCGTCGCGGGCATGCTCGCGCGCCTGGACCCGGTGAAAGGACACGACCATCTCATCGACGCGGCGGCGCTGCTCAAGCCGCGCTGGCCCGCGCTGAAGGTCGTCTGCGCTGGCCAGGGCCAGCTGCGCGAGCGGCTGACCTGGCAGCTCAAGCCGGCGGGCCTCGACCGCGTCGTCGAGTTCCCGGGCTACGTGGCGGACAAGTGGGCGTTCCTGGCCTCCTGCCGCGTGGGAGTGGTCGCCTCCATCGGCTCCGAGGCGGTGAGCCGCGCGACGCTCGAGTGGATGGCGGCCGGACGCCCGGTGGTCGCCACGCGCGTCGGCGGCATCCCCGACCTCGTCCTCCACGAGGCCACCGGCCTGCTGGTCCCCCCCGGCGACACCGCGGCGCTCGCCGAGGCGCTGGAGTCCCTGCTCAAGGACCCCGCCAAGGCCGAGGCGCTCGGCCGCGCCGCGCGCGAGCGCTGGCGGCAGTACTTCTCTCCCGAGCCGTTCTTCGCGGCGACGGCCAAGGCCTACCATGAGGCGCTACACCGTCCTGCACGTTGACGGCGAGCGCGGCCTGCGCGGCGGGGAGCGCCAGCTCCTCGGGTTGGCGGCCGCCCTGCGCGCGCGCGGCCATCGCGGCATCGTCTGCGCGCGGGCGGGCAGCGAGCTGGAGGCGGAGGCGCGCCGCCGGGAGTTCGACGTGAGGACCTTCCCGCTCATGGGAGAATGGGACTTCCTCTCCGTCATCAAGCTCGTCGCGCTGGCGCGGCGCGAGGGCGCGGTGCTCCACGCCCACACCGCGCACGCCTGCGGCACGGCGGCCTGGGCCGCGTTGGCCGGGGTGCCCGTCGTGATGCACCGGCGCGTGGACTTCCCCGTGAGCGAGTTCAGCGCGCGCGCGAAATACGGCCTCGCGGGCAAGGTCGTCTCCGTCTCGCGCGCCATCTCCGACATCCTGCGCGCCGCCGGCGTCGCGCCCTCGAAGCTCGCCGTCGTCGTCGACGCCATCCCCGTCGACCTCGAGGAGGCGCGCTGGACCGGCCACGCGACCCTCCCCTTCCGCCCCGCCTCGGCCGCGGAACGCGCGGGCCTGCGCGCCGCGCTGGAGAAGGAGCTGGGCGTCCCGGCCTCCGCCCCGCTCGTGGGCAACCTCGCCGCGCTCGTCCCCCACAAGGACCACGACACCTTGCTCGCCGCCGCCGTCATCGTCTGCCTCAAGCGTCCCGACGCCCGCTTCCTCATCGCCGGGAAGGGCCCCGAGGAGGCGAAGCTGCGCGAGAGCCTGAAGCGCATGGGCCTCGAGGGCAAGGTCCTGCTCGTCGGCCACCGCGAGGACGCCGTGTCCTTGCTGCAGTCCCTCGACGTGTACTGCCAGTCGTCGTGGGGCGAGGGCATGGGCTCGGTGCTCATCGAGGCGCAGGCCTGCGGCGCGCCCATCGCGGCGACGACGGCCGGCGGCATCCCCGAGGTCGTCGAGGACGGAGCGACCGGGCTGCTCGTGAAGCCCCGCGACCCCGAGGCCTTGGCGGCCGCCTTGCTGCGCCTGCTCGACGACCCCGCGCTGCGCGCGCGCCTCTCGAAGGCCGCGCTCGAGCGCCTGCCCCGCTTCGGGCTGAAAGCCGCCGCCGCGTCCATGGAGGACGTCTATGCCGCCGTCTCTTAGCGCCATCCTCATCGCGAAGGACGAGGAGCTCGACCTCCCGGGCTGTCTCGACAGCCTGAAGGGCCTCGCCTCGGAGGTCGTCGTGGTCGTGGACGAGTCGACCACCGACGAGACCGAGGCCGTCGCCAAGGCCGCCGGAGCCAAGGTCCTCCGCCGCCGCTTCGACGACTACGCGCGCCAGCGGCAAGCCTCGCTCGACGCCGCGACCGGCGACTGGTGCCTGTGGATCGACGCCGACGAGCGCGTCTCGCCGGAGCTGGCCGGCTCCATCCGCTCCTCCCTCAAGCAGACGGGCGGCGCGGCGGGCTTCTACCTGCCTTTCGAGGTCCGCTTCCTGGGCAAGACGCTGCGCTGGGGCGGGCTGGGCGGCGAGCGCCACCTGCGCCTGTTCAAGCGCTCCAAGTCCAAGTTCACGGGCGGCGCGCTCCACGAGGGCGTCGACGTCGCGGGGCCCATCGGGAGCCTCGCCGGCGTGGTGACGCACGAGCCATACCGCGACCTGAGCGACTACCTCTCCAAGCTCGACCGCTACACCACGCTCGCCGCCCAGAAGCGCTTCGCCGCGGGCAAGCGCGCCAACGTCCTCCACCACCTCATCCTCCCTTGGGAGTTCTTCGCGCGCGCCGTGCTCAAGCTCGGCGTGCTCGACGGCGGACCGGGCCTCGTCTGGGCCGGCCTGGCCGCCTTTCACAGCTGGCTCAAATATGCGAAACTCGGCCGCATGCAGGAGGCTCTGTGATCGCTGAAATGGCCGCGTTAGGGGCCGTCGCCGCGGGCGCCAGCGCCCGCTGGAACTGGTGGCGTCCGACCGTCACCGGCGGGATGCCGACCTTGATGTACCACAAGATCGGCGACGCTCCCCCGGGCTCCAAGCTCGGCAAGCTCTGGGTCACCCCCGCCGACTTCCGCCGCCAGCTGTCCTACCTGCGCGACCACGGCTATACCTCGATCGACTTCCGCGACTGGCGCGACGCCGAGAAAGGCCTCAAGCCCCTGCCCGAGAAGCCCGTCCTCATCACCTTCGACGACGGCTACATGAACAACTACGAGCTGGCCTACCCCCTCCTGCGCGAGTTCGGCATGAAGGGCTGCATCTACCTGGTCTACGAGACCATGGAGAAGCACAACGGCTGGCACGACCCCGCCTCCGAGCCGTGGCTGAAGATGCTCACCTGGGCGCAGATCCGGGAGATGCAGGACTCCGGCGTCATCGAGTTCGGCTCCCACACCATGCGCCACCGCAACCTCGACTCCATCTCCCCCGAGGACGTGAAGTGGGAGCTGACCGAGAGCAAGAAGCGCCTCGAGGACAAGCTCGGCCGCGAGATGGTCGGCTTCGCCTACCCCTACGGCGCGGGCGCCTACAACCCCGCCGTGCGGCGCGCCGCCCTCGACGCGGGCTACCGGTTCGACTTCTCCGTCAAGCAGGGAATCTCCAAGCTCCCCTGGGACCGCGAGAAGGAAGCCGTGCGGCGCCTGCTCATCCGCGGCGACGACACCCTGTACGACTTCCACCTCAACATGACGCGCGGGCGGGCCCGGCTTTGACGCCTCCCGCCGCCCCCCGCTCCATCCTCGTCATCCAGCTGCGCCGCCTCGGCGACGTCATCCTCACCGTGCCCGCGCTGGAGGCGCTGAAGAAGCGATACCCGGAGGCCAAGCTCGACTTCCTCGTCGAGTCGCCCGGGGCCGAGGCCGTCGCCGGGCACCCCGCCATCGACGAGGTCCTGACCTACGACGCGAAGGGCGCGCTGGACTCTCTGTCCTGGGCCTTGAAGGTCCGCGCTCGCGGGTACGACTGGGTCGTGGATTTCCTCGCCAACCCGCGCACGGCGCTCATCACCGCGCTCTCGGGCGCGGCGGTGAAGGCCGGTCCCGGCCACGTCGCGCGGCGCTGGGCCTACAACCACCGCATGGTCCAGTCGAAGGACACCTGCTACGCCGCGCTCGAGAAGGTGCGCTGGCTGTCGGGCCTCGGCGTGCAGCCCTCCGACGCGCCCGTCCTGCCGCGGCTCCATCTGGCCCCGCGCCCCAAGGACGCCGGGAACGTCATCGGCTTTTTCCCCGCCTCGCGCAAGGTCACGCGCGCCTGGCCCGCGGCCTCCTACGCGAGGCTGGGCAAGCTCCTGCGCCAGAAGCACGGCGGCACGGTGCGCGTGTTCTGGGGCCCCGGGGAGCGCGAACTCGCCCAAGAGGTGGTGACGGGCATCGGCGCCGGCGCCGAGCTCGCGCCCGAGACGCGGACGGTGAAGGAGCTGGCCGCCGCCTTGGCCGCGTGCCGTCTCGTCGTCTCCAACTGCGCCGGGCCCAAGCACGTCGCGGTCGGCGTCGGCACGCCCACGGTGACCATCCACGGCTCCTCGGACCCGGCGGCCTGGACGCCGGTCCACCCCGAGCACAAGGCGGTGCGCCTCGACGAGCTGCACTGCATCGGCTGCCGCCTCAACGAGTGCCCCTACAACCTCGAGTGCATGCGCCAGCTGCCCGCCGAGCGCGTCCTGCCCGCGGCCGAGGCCTTGCTGGCGGCGGAGGCGCGATGAGCTGGTCCAAGCGCCGCGAGAAACTCCGCAAGGGCTTGGGAGGCCGCCTTCTGCTGGGCGCGGCGTCGATGGCCTACGGCGCCGCGGTCCTCGGGCGCAAAGGCCTGTACGCCGCCGGCGTGCTCCCCAAGAAGAGGCTCAAGGCGAAGGTCGTCTGCATCGGCAACCTCACCACGGGCGGCACCGGCAAGACCCCGGCCGTGCTCCTCGCCGCGCACACTTTGCGCCAGCGCGGACACAACGTGGCGGTGCTCTCGCGCGGCTACGGCCGCTCGGCCGCCGGCAAGGACGTCACCGTGCTCCTCGACGGGCGCGAGGCGGACTGGCGCACCTGCGGCGACGAGCCGTGGATGATCCATCAGTCCCTCGCGGGGCAGGGCGTGCCGGTCCTGGTGTGCAAGGACCGCGCCAAGTCCGGCGAGATCGCCGTGGACATGTACGACTCGCGGGTCATCATCCTGGACGACGGCTTCCAGCACCTGCGCCTGCACCGCGACCTCGACGTGGTGCTCATCAACGCCCGCGACCCGTTCGGCGGCGGACGGCTCCTCCCCCTGGGCGACCTGCGCGAGCCCGTGTCCGCCCTGCGCCGGGCGCACATGGTCGTCATCACCCACGCCGACCGCGTCACCGCTCCCGAGCTGGCCGACCTGCGGGAGCGCATCGAGTCCCTGCACCCGGGAGTGCCCGTGCTCGAGTCGGCGCACAAGCCCGACCACCTGCTCGACGTGCGCACCGAGCAGAAGCTGCCGCTCACGCACCTCAAGGGCAAGGCCGTCACCGCGCTCTCCGGGCTGGGCGACCCGCTCTCCTTCGAGGCCTCCCTCGAGGACCTCGGCGCGCGCCTGGCCCAGAAGTGGCGCTACCCCGACCATCACGCCTACACGGCCCGAGACCTGAAGTCGGTCCAAGGCCTGCGCGGCGACCTCCCGCTGGTCACGACGCTCAAGGATTTCACGCGCCTGCCTCCCGACTGGCGCGAGCAGCTCGCCGGCGAGGTCTGGGTCCTGGGCATCAAGCTCGACATCCTCAAGGGCCGCAACCTCTGGATCGACACGCTCGACCACCTCGCCAAGGGCAAGAAGTGAGGCGGCTCGCCCCGCTCCTCGCGGTCCTGCTCGCCGCCTGCGCCTCCGGCCGCCGCGCGAGCGACCCCGCGCCGACCCTCGTGGACATCGCCCCGCTGCCCGAGATCGTCGGGGCCGACCTCTCCACCTTGCCGGTCGTCGAGTCGGGGGAGACCACGCTCAAGGCGGCGACCATCACGCCGACAACGGCAAAGGCGGACGAACCGAAGAAAACGGCGAACCCCTCTCCGGCGAGCACGGCGCCCAAGCCCTCCGCGACGGCGCGGAGGGCTTGGGGACTAGTCGCCATCACGACCGCCATCGTGTCCCCCTCCCAGCTCATGGGCAAGGACCTGCCCTACGACCCCTCGTACATGAAGCTGCCGGTGTTCCCCGAGAAGATCGCCTTGCAGGTGTCCTGGGGCATGCTCGACGTGGGCGTGGCGACCTTGTCGGTGGACCGCATCGTCCTGTTCAACGGCCGGCCGGCCTACCACCTGGTCAGCGAGGCCAAGTCCAACGGCTTCTGCGACACCTTCTACCGCGTCCGCGACCTCAACGAGTCCTGGCTGGACGCCCGCACGCTGACGTCGCTGGGCTACTCCAAGAAGCTGCGCGAGGGCAATTTCTTCCGCGACGAGTGGGTGCTCTACGACCGCGACGCCGGGACCTTCGTCGCCCGGCGCGTGAACAAGGACGGGACCTTCGCCATCCGGACGGGGACCATCCCGGCCCAGGTCCAGGACGTCCTCTCCAGCATCTACTACGTCCGCGCCCAGGACCTCGCGGGCAAGAACGAGGTCATCGTGGACGTCAACACGCCCGACAACTGGCCCCTCTCCGTCAAGATCAAGGAGCGCGAGACGGTGAAGACCCACGTCGGCAAGCACGCCGCCGTCCTGGTCGAGCCCGAGATGCGCCGCGAGGGCCTGTTCGTGCAGAAAGGCAAGCGCCTGCGCCTCTGGCTCTCCGACGACGCCCAGAAGCGCCCGCTCCTGATGAAGGTCGAGGTCTTTTTCGGACATGTCACGGCATCCCTGCGTGAAATGTTATAATCACGTCCCGTAGATGGCACTCCCCCGCGCCGAGCGTCAGGAGCTCCTACGGACCATCGCCCGCTTCCCCGGGCGCCGCGTCCTCGTCGTCGGCGACCTCATGCTGGACCGCTACATCCGCGGCGGCTGCTCGCGGATCTCCCCGGAAGCCCCCGTACCGGTGGTGCGAGTCTCCGCCGAGAACCATATCCCGGGAGGCGCGGGCAATGTCGTCAGCAACCTGGCCGCCCTGGGCGCCGCGGTCTCGGTCGTCGGCGTCATCGGCGACGACGACTCCGGCCGCCGCCTCCTCGAGCATTTCACCTCTCAGGGCGCCGCCGTCGGCGGCATCGTCCACGACGCCAACCGCCACACCACCGAGAAGTGCCGCGTGGTGGCCGACCGCCAGCAGGTCGTGCGCTTCGACCGCGAGACCGTCGCGCCCCTCTCCGCCGCCACCGAGTCCGGCCTGCTCAAGGCCCTCGACGCCGCCCTCGAGACGGCCCAGGCCCTCATCCTCTCCGACTACGGCAAGGGCGTCATCGCGCCGAAGATGCTGGCCCGCGCCATCGCCAAGGCCAAGCGCAAGGGCATCCCGGTGACCGTCGACCCCAAGCCCGAGCACTTCCGCCGCTACCGCGGCGTGACGACCGTCACGCCCAACACCAGCGAGGCCTGGGCCTGCATGCACCGTCCGCCCAAGCCCGGTCAGGACGCCATCACGGCGCTGGGCAAGGACATCATCAAGACCCTCAAGAGCAAGTCCGCCCTCATCACGCGCGGCCCCGACGGCATGAGCCTCTTCGAGGCCGGCGGCAAGGTCACCCATATCCCGACGGTCGCGCGCGAGGTCTTCGACGTCTCCGGCGCGGGCGACACCGTCATCTCCACGTTCACGCTCGCGCTCGCCGCGGGCGCGAGCCTCAAGACGGCCGCCCTGCTGGCCAACCAGGCCGCGGGCATCGTCGTGGGCAAGCTCGGCACGGCCACCACCGACGCCGCGGAGCTCGCGAGGTCGCTGCGATGACCAAGGTCCTCACCGTCATCCCGGCGCGCCTGGGGTCCACCCGGTTCCCGAAGAAGGTCTTGGCGAAGCTCG
This sequence comes from uncultured Elusimicrobia bacterium, assembly GCA_964618085.1. GTDB lineage: Bacteria > Elusimicrobiota > Elusimicrobia > UBA1565 > UBA9628 > GWA2-66-18. The sequence goes on along the minus strand of CAZTZW010000058.1, from coordinate 787 downwards.
CCGGCCGGACGATGATCGAATGGTGCTGGCGCGCGGCGGTGAGCGCCAAGCTGGGGCCCGTGGTCGTGGCGGCCGACAGCAAGACCGTGGCCGACGAAGTGCGGCGCTTCGGCGGCGACGTCGTGATGACGTCGCCGGACATCCCCTCCGGTTCCGACCGGGTCTGGCAGGCGGCCAAGAAGCGCAAGGAGTCGGTCATCCTGAATTTCCAGGGCGATATGCCGTTGATAAAGCCCGAGACGCTCCGCGCGACGGTGCGAGCCCTCACCACCGGCACGGACATCGCCACGGCGGTCATCCCGCTGCACGACGAATCCCGCAGCAAGGACCCCAACGTGGTCAAGGCGGTGCGCACCGTCGACGGGACCTGCCTCTATTTCTCCCGCTCGCAGGTCCCGCAAGGCGCCGGCCCCCGCTGGGAGCACCTGGGCCTCTACGTCTACCGCCGCTCCTCTTTGCGCAAGTTCGTCGACCTCGCCCCCTCCCCGCTGGAGAGGACCGAGCGGCTCGAGCAGCTGCGCGCGCTGGAAGCGGGCATGAAGATCAAGGCCGCCGTCGTCGACGAGCGGCCCGTCTCCGTGGACGTCCCCGCCGATCTCAAGAAGGCCGAAAACATCCTCCGCCGAGGGAACAAATGACCAAATACATCTTCGTGACGGGCGGCGTCGTCAGCTCGCTGGGCAAAGGCATCACCGCCTCTTCCATCGGCAAGCTGCTCCAGGCCCGCGGCCTGCAGGTGACGATGCTCAAGTGCGACCCCTACATCAACGTCGACCCCGGCACGATG
>CAZTZW010000057.1:0-10619 GCA_964618085.1 uncultured Elusimicrobia bacterium | reverse complement strand
GCGTCCGCGATCGACCTGAGACCCGGCGACCCGGACTGGCTCGCCTTCACGGTCATGAACCACATCCTCGGCGGCTCGGCCACCTCCCGCCTGTTCGTCAACCTGCGCGTGGACAAGGGCTACACCTACGGCTCCTACTCGCGCCCCCAGGCGCTGTCGCGCGGGACGCTGTGGACCGCCACCGCGGAGACGCGCAACGAGGTCGCCGCCCCGGCCCTCGAGGAGATGCGCAAGGAGATCCGCCGCATGCGCGAGGAGCCCGTGAGCGCCGAGCAGCTCGCGGCCGTGAAGCGCTACCTGGCGGGCCTGTTCGTGCTCAAGAACTCGTCCATCGACTACACCGCCGACTCGCTGGCCTCCTATGAAAGGAACGGCCAGGACCCGGCGTCCGAACTCGCCACCTACCTGGCCCGCCTGGAAGCCCTCACCCCCGAGGACATCCAGCGCGTCGCCCGCCTCTACCTCGACCCCGAAAAGATGGTGACCGTCGTCGTCGGCGACGCCCCCGCCCTGCGAAGGGGACTGTCCCCTTAAGCTGTGGGACACTCTTTGTTCGATTGAGTCTTCCCGCGCAGTTGAGAGAGCGCGGACTCCGAGCAGCCGAGCAGCCTGGCCACATCAACAAGGGTATAGCCCTCATCGAGAGCCATGGAGATCAACAACCTACGGGCTCTCGTGCAGGCCGCGTCATGCCCCCCACTGACGAGCCGCTCCATCGAAACACCTGATATCCCCGCCGCCTGGGCGGCAAGCATGGGAAGCGGCAGCATGGATTTAGCGCCTGACAACTTCTCGATGTATCGCTTCCGAAGGTCCTCCGGCGTGTAGCCGGTGCTCTCGTGAAGGCCTTCCAACTGCAGGAAAGCCCCCTCCCCCGAACAGAATTCAGCATGGCTCGACCAGGGCCATCCCCCCGCGTGCACAGTCAACCCGGCTCGCACGGGATTGTTGTGGATGTATAAGACGAGGTGGACCAGGTAAGCGTCATCAAGACATACGTTGGACTGGAATCGTCCCTGGAACAGATGCCCGACGCGCCGGTACTTTTGGTTGAAATACCCGGAATAGCGCATCAACAGCCGGTGCATGGCTCGCCATATCGGAAACCGCCCTACGGTAACGAGCAGATGGAAGTGATTCCCCATCAGGCAGTAGGCGGCTAGACTGACGTCATTCGCGCGGAGCGCCTCACGCATGAATGCTCGAAACACGCGTCGGTCTACGTCATCGAGGAATATGTCGCTCTGCGCCACGCCCCTCGAATAGACATGGAGCACGCTTCCCGACTCATATTCCGGCCTGGGAGCTCTTGGCATACACCTTCCATACGACTGAGCCCCCCGCATTGTTCCCTCGCCCTGCGCGAAAGAGTGTCCCACAGCTTAAGGGGACAGTCCCCGTCGCGTCCCCGTCGCTGGGGCCATAGGACCTACTAGGTCTTGACCCATTTGGCCCCCTTTGCTGGAATCAGGTCGTCGGACGACGGATAACCTGGTCAGGAGGTCGCTCGAAATGAAATCGTTCCCCTCGAAGGCGGCGGCGCTGGGAGCGCTGCTGTTCGCCGTACCCGCGTTCGCCCAGATCGGGCCGGACGTCATCTACGGCTCGGACGACCGGCTGGACCTGTACCAGGTGGAGAACTCCCGGCTGCGCGAGGCCGCGGACTCGACCGTCGCGCTGTTCTCGGGCTCCGACGTGTCCCTCGCCGGCGGCAAGGCGAGCCTCTCGGTGCGCCCGTACGGCTCGGGGATGAGCCTGTGCGCCGACGAGCCCTTCTTCGATCAGGTCAACGGCGCCTTCTGCTCCGGCTCGCTGATCGCCCCGGACGTCATCATGACGGCCGGCCACTGCGTGCGCTCCGAGAGCGCCTGCCAGGGCACGAAGTTCGTGTTCGGCTTCGGCGTGAAGGCCAAGGGCGTCATGCCCACCAGCGTCGCCGCCTCCGACGTCTACTCCTGCAAGAAGCTCATCGCGCAGGAAGTGGTCAACAGCGGCGCCGACTACGCGCTCATCAAGCTCGACCGCCCCGTCACGGGCCACAAGCCCCTGAAGTTCAACCGGGCCGGGGACCCCGCCAACGGCACGCCGCTGGTGGTCATCGGCCATCCGGCCGGCCTGCCCACGAAGGTCGCGGGCGGCGCCAAGGTGCGCGACGCCTCGCGCTCCGGCTACTTCGTGGCCAACCTGGACACGTACGGCGGCAACTCCGGCTCGGCCGTCTTCAACGCCACGAACCTCAACATCGAGGGCATCCTCGTGCGCGGCGAGAACGACTACGTCTGGCGCGGCTCCTGCCGCGTCTCGCAGCAGTGCGCGGACGACGCGTGCCGCGGCGAGGACGTGACCAAGATGACCTCGGTCCTGCCCCACATCCCGGGCGCCGCGTCCGAGGACGTCGAGTCCTACGTCGTGCGGCCTGAGACCATCCTCTCGACGCTCAAGACGGCGCTGGAGAGCAATCCCTGACGCTCGGACCAGCCTCCCCTCTGCCTCCGTTGAGGCAGAGGCTGGAGGCCGTGCCGGCCGTCGAGGAAGGGCAGTCGCTTTTCGTCCTCAGAGACCTCGAGGAGCTGTCGGATAAGCCCCTCGCGCTCTCGGCGGGCGGGATGCTCCTGGTCTCCCTCCTCGACGGCCGGCGCACCGCGGCGGACGTCGCCGCCGAGTTCGAGAAGCAGACCGGCAACCCCGTCGAGCCGGCCGTGATCCTGGACCTGGTCGGCGCGCTCGAGAAGTCCGACTACCTCGAGACCCCCGAGGTCGCGGCCAAACGCCGGAAGACCCGCGACGATTTCAAGCTGGGCAAGGTCCGCCCCGCCGTCTTCGCCGGCCCTTCCTACCCCGCCGACCCCGAGGCCCTGACCCGGACCCTCGACGGCTACCTCAAGGCCGAGGACGGGCCGGGAAAAGCGATGGCGCGCGAGCCGAAGAGCGCCGCGCCCTTGGGCCTCGTCGCCCCCCACATCGATTTCGGCCGCGGCGGACCCGCTTACGGCTGGGCCTACCAGGCGCTATCCGAGCGCAAGCCGCCGGACGTCATCGTGGCGCTGGGCGTGGCCCACGTCTCGCCGGACTCGCCCTGGACGTTCACGCCCAAGCCCTACCAGACGCCCTTCGGGGCGATGGAGGTCGACGGCGCGCTCTACGACGCGCTGGCGTCCAAGCTCTGGTACGACCCGCGCAACGACGAGTGGGTCCACAAGATGGAGCACTCGCTGGAGTTCCAGGCGGCCTGGCTGCGCTGGCTCTACGGCGACAAGGCCCCGAAGTGGGTGCCCATCCTGGTCTCGAGCTTCGAGCGCTTCTCGCCCGACGGCGTGCCTTCCCGCGTCCCCACCGTGAGCAAGGCGCTCGACGACATGGCCGCCGTCCTCGCCGAGGAGGCCGCCAAGGGCCGCTCCATCATGGTGCTCAACGGCGTCGACCTCGCCCACGTGGGCCCGCGCTTCGGCGACGAGCTGGAGCTCACGCCCGAGCTGGAGAAGAAGATCGAAGCCGAGGACCGCGCGTCTTTGGTGTCGGCGCTCGCCCACGACGCGGACGCCTTCTACGCCTCCTGCGTCGACGGCGACGGCTGGCGCAAGGTCTGCGGCCTCTCCGCCCTCTACACCGGCCTGCGCCTCATGAAGGGCCTCTCCGGCGGCAAGGCCGGCGTCGACCGCCTGCTGACCTACGGCCAGGCGCCCGACCCCGCGGGCGGCATCGTCTCCTTCGCCTCCGCGGTCTTCGACCGCTGACGCCGCGCGCGTTTGATAGGATGCCTTCATGAACGTCCTCCCCCTCCTCCTGCTCGCGACGGCCGTCCGCGCCGAGCCGCGCCTCCTGCATCCCGAGGTCCGCTTCGACCGCGCGCCGGAGGCCGCGCTCGCGGACTGCCGTGCGGCCAAGGACCGGGCCCAGAAGGCCTTCGACGCCGTCGCCGCCGTGCCCGCGGGAGAGCGGCGCTTCGCCAACACCGCCCTGGCCTTCGACCGCGCCGAGGCCGAGCTCGCGGAAGACACGGAATCCATCCAGTTCCTCAAGAGCGTGGCGATATCCTCGGCGGCGCGCGCGGCCGGCGCGCAGTGCGAGGTGCTCATCGACCAGTTCGTCGTCGACGTCTACGCGCGCGAGGACCTGTACCGCGCGCTCAGCGACGCGGCCGCGGCAAAGGAGCCGCTCTCCGCCGCGGACGCCCGCCTGCTCGAGAAGATCTTGCTCGAGTACCGCCGCTCCGGGCTCCAGCTCCCCGCCGAGAAGCGCGAGCGCCTGAGCGGGCTGCGCAAGAAGCTCGCCGCCGCCTCCTCCGCGTTCGGCCAGAACCTCAACGAGGCCCGGGCCTGGGGAGTCTTCGGCCGCGAACGGCTGACGGGCCTGAGCGACGACTACGTCTCGCGCCTGCCGCGCGACGGCGAGCGCTACAAGGTCGGCGTGGAATACCCCAGCTACTTCCCGTTCATGGAGAACGCGCGCGACGCGTCCGCCCGGCGCGAGATGGAGGCGCTCTTCGCCGACCGCGCCGCCGCGAAGAACATGGCCGTGCTCGACGAGATGCTGTCCCTTCGCGACCAGTCCGCCCTCCTGCTCGGCTACCGCTCCCACGCCCATTACGCGGCCGAGCCGCGCATGGCCAAGACCCCGGAGACCGTCCAAGCGTTCATCGCCCGGATGCGCCGCCGCCTGGAGCCGCTCGCGCGAGAGGAGCTGACGGTCCTGCGCGCGCTCAAGCGCGTCATGGAAGGCCCGTCCTCCGACGGCGTCATCCACGTCTGGGACTGGCGCTTCTACGACAACCAGCTCAAGAAGCTGCAGTACGAGGTGGACCAGGAGAAGATCCGCGAGTATTTCCCCGCCGACCTCGTCGTCGAGCAGACCATGGCGATCTACGAGACCTTGCTCGGGCTCAAGTTCCGCCCCGTCCCCGGCGCCCCCGTCTGGCATCCCGAGGCGCGCGCCTACGCCGTCTTCGACGCCTCGGGCGGCGAGCCCCTGGCCTACTTCTACATGGACCTGTACCCGCGCGAGGGCAAGTACTCCCACGCGGCGGCCTTCAGCCTCATCCGCGGCCGCGCCCTGCCCGACGGCGGCTACGCCAAGCCGGTGTCGGCGATGGTCTCCAACTTCGACAAGCCCTCGGCCGAGCGTCCATCTTTGCTCAAGCACGACGAGGTCAGGACCTTCTTCCACGAGTTCGGGCACATCATGCACCAGACCTTGACCAAGGCCCGGCACCACCGCTTCGCGGGGTCGAGCGTGGCGCGCGATTTCGTCGAGGCGCCCTCGATGATGCTGGAGAACTGGATCTGGGAGCCCGCGGTCCTGGCGCGGCTCTCCGGCCACTACAAGGACCGCTCACGGAAGCTGCCGCCGGAGCTGCTCGCGAAGCTGGTCGCGGCCAGGAACGCGGGCATCGGCCTCTACCTGCTGCGCCAGTTCTTCTTCGCGGCGCTCGACCAGGCCTATCACGACGGGCGGCCGCCGCGCGACACGACGGCGGACTGGGCCCGGCTCATGCCCGAGGTCGCGCTCATCCCGATGTCGCCGGGCACGCGCCCCCAGACCAGCCTGGGCCACCTCGCGGGCTACGACGGCGTGCTCTACGCCTACATGTGGGCGCAAGTCTACGCGCAGGACATGTACACCGTCTTCAAGAAGGGCGGGTTCATGAACCCCGAGCTGGGACGCCGCTACCGCGCCGAGGTGCTGGAGCGCGGCTCGGAGCGCGAGGAGCTCGATTCGCTGAAGGCCTTCCTCGGCCGCGAGCCGAACGAGGACGCGTTCCTGGAGAACGTCGGCCTCAAGCCGCGATAGTCCCGCGCAGCAGCCGCGCGGGCCGGCGGGGGTCGTCGGCGTCGGTCACCGCGAGCACGCGCAGGCGCCCGCCCGCCGCGGATTCCAACGCCATCCCCTCGACCTTCACGCCCGGCAGGCGCGCCAGCTCGCGCGCCTTGCCGCCCGGCGACAGCCGGCCGATGACGGAGCCCTTCACCTCCCCGTCGAGGACGGGGTCGTCGGTGACCTCGGCGGCGGCGGAGAAATAGACGGCTCCCGCGTGGAAGAACCCGTCCGTGAGGCTCAGCGGCACGCCGTCCCACGAACCGAGCTCCACGCGCCGGACGCGCGCGGCCGGCGCCGCGCGGCGCCCGTCCACCCACGCGAGGAACGCGTCGAGCCCGTACGAGACCAGCGCGTTGACCCGCCCGCGCCCGTTGCCGCGCTGGAGCAGGACCAGCCGGTCGCCGGCGACGAAGCCGCCCTCGATGTTGAGGTCCGGCACGACGCCGTCGAGCGCGCGCAGGAGCGGGCCGCAGTCGAGCTCGCGCGAACGCGTCCGCCGGGCGACGCTGCCCGGCGTGACGACCGCGCCGAGCGACCGACGCTCTTTAGAACCGGAAGGGAAGGCCAGCAGGCGGCCTCCGGGCAGTGCGATGAGGGCCTCGAGGTCCTTCTTGACCTTCTTGCGCCGGGCGGCCTCGCGCGGTAGTTCGCCGGGGAACAGGCGGTGGCCGCGCCCGGAGCGAAGGTCGACGAGGTGATGCAGGTCGTCGGCGACGACCCATAGGCGTCCTCCGGCCTTCGCGAGGCCGCTCGCGGCGCACAGGAGCCTGGAGACGCCGGCCTCGTCGCGCCAGCGCAGGGCCCGGACCTTCGCCCACCCTTCCATCAGTTGACGAGGAAGTCGGCGGTCAGCCACAGCGCCATGGCGACGGCCAGCGCGAGACGCCCGGCGGTGCCCGCGATGACGCCCAGGCCCGCGCCGAGGCCGGCCTTCAGCGCGTCGGCGGCCGAACGGCCCGCGAACAACGCCTCCAGCGCGGCCGCGCCCAGCACCGCTCCGGCGATGATGCCGAAAAGGCCGAAAGGCAGGCCGAGAAGGGCGCCCACCGGCGCGCCGATGAGGCTCCACTTCGAGCCGCCGAACGTGCGGGCCCCGGCGGCGCCCAGCGCCCAGTCCGCGACCACGGTCAAGACGGCCAGGACCGCGAGCACGGCGATGGTCCAGACCGATACGTAGCCCGGCAGGAGCAGGCGGTGAAAGACGGCCGCGACGAGGATGAGCGGCGCGCCGGGCAGCGCGGGCAGGACGGCGCCCGCCACGCCCGCCAGCATCAGCGCGGCCGTCAACAGCCAGACCAGAGCGGGCGTCATTTGAAGAGGAACCAGCAGGCGCCCACGAGGCAGCCGAAGCCCGCGAGGTGGTTGAGGCCCAGCGGCTCCTCGAGGTACAGCCACGAGAAGACGGCGAACACCACGAGGGTGATGACCTCTTGGATGGTCTTGAGCTGGGCGGCGGTGAACTGGCCGTGGCCCATGCGGTTGGCGGGGACCTGGAAGCAGTACTCGAAGAAGGCGATGCCCCAGGACGCCAGGATGGCGATCCACAGCGGCGAGGCCTTGTGGCGCAGGTGCCCGTACCAGGCGAAGGTCATGAACACGTTGGAGATGGCGAGCAGGACGACCGTCTTCATCGCAGAGCCTCCCGCAGCAGCCTCAGGCCGTAGCCCGACAGCACGAACGACAGCGCCCATCCGGAGGCGTGCGCCACGCGCTCCCCGACGGGGCGGGCGGGGGCCGGCAGGCCGCCGAGCGGCGCGGGCTCGATCGCCGACGCCTTGGACCAGGCCATGCCCACCCCGATGCACGACAGCGCCAGCCCGCCGGCGAGCGCGCCGCCGGGGCCGATGGAGGCCGGCCGCCACGCCAGGACGTCCGGGCGCGCGAGCGCCGCGCCCAGCAAGGACAGTCCGCCCGCGGCGAAGGCCGCGCCGGCCGCCCGGTAGGTCCAGGCGAGCCGGCGGCCCGCCGCCTCGTCGGCCGCGCGGTCCGCGGGCGCCGCCCCGACGGCCTGACGCCACTGCTTCTGCCAGACCACGTTCTCCTCCGCGTGGCGCTTGGCGCGCCCGGCCAGACCCGCGCCCATCAGGGCGAAGCAGGCCCCGGCCACGCCCGCCCACTCGCGCGCGAGCTGGGCTTCAGTCGCCATGGAACCACATCCAAACGCCCATGCCGACGAACAGCGCCGCGGGGCCGCGGCGCGGGGGGAGGGACGGCACCGCCGGCAGGAGGGCGTCGCCGAACAGCCCGCCCAGACCGGTCCCGACCCCGCGCGCGGCCGCTCCCCCGGCGAAGACCGACAGCGGCTTCTTCGTCGCCGCCGACATGCTCATCGCGGCGAGCTGCGTCTTGTCGCCGAGCTCGGCGAGGAACAACGTGGTGAACGCCGTCAGCGCGACTCGCCAATCCATGCGGCGATTATAACTATTGGAGCGGCGGCAGGTCGGCGTCGGTGGGGACGGCGGACTGCCCGAACACGAAGGCCTGCTCCCCCAGGAAGGCCGCGACCTCCCCGGGGTCCGTCGAGAAGAGCACGTTCTCGTGGTTGTTCTGCTCGGCGTTGATGGAGTAGTTGTAGGAGCCGCCGATGAAGAAGGCCTCGTCGAGCACCATGTATTTATGATGCATCACCGAGAAGCCCTTGGAGCGGCCGTCGGAGAGGCGCAGGTCCACGCGGCCCGCGCGCAGGAGGCGGACGGCCTCCGAGCGGCGCGCCTGGCCCACGTCGGCGGCGACGCGCACGCGCACGCCGCGCGCCTTCGCGTCGACCAGCGCCTGCGCGACGGGCTTGGAGTAGAAGCTGAAGATGGCGACGTCGATGGTCCGCCGCGCGCGGCCGATGGCGTCGATGAGCAGCGGCTCGACGCCGCCCCCGGGCGAGAAGGCGGCGCGGGGGTAGGCGCCGCCGTTGAACGAGACCGGGCGCGTCGGGTCGGCGGGCGGCGGGTTCGCGGCGGCCGCCGCCTCCAGCGCGCCGTCATCGTCGTCCTCCATCGCCGCCGCCAGCGGCTTGGCCGCCTTCCACATCCAGCGCCAATCCGCGTCGAACAGGGCGACGACGCCCGCGTCGTCGCTGAGGTGCAGGTTCTCGAAGTTGCGCTCGTCGGCGGCCGTGGTCCAGTTGAAGGAGCCGGCGACCAGAAGCTCGCCGTCGAGCACCGCGGTCTTGTGGTGCATGATGCCGTAGGAGCTGCGCCCCTTGAGCACGCGGACCTCCACCCCGGCGTCGAGCACGCGCTGCAGGTCGGGGGAGCGCCCCGCCTCCGCGCCCGGCTCGGCCCGCGGGACGCCGGCATGGCCGTGGTCGAAGACCAGGCGCACGTCCACGCCCCGGCGCTTGGCGCGGATGATCGCGTCGGCCGCCGCCGGGAGCTTGAGCTCGTAGAGCGCCAGCAGGGCGGTGCGCTCGGTCCTGTCGAGCGCGGCGACGATGGTCGCGGGGATGCGAGACGCGCGGCTGAACTGCACGGCTGGGAGCGTCAGGCCCTTGAAGCGGACCGTCGGGACCGCCGCGGCCGCGGGCAGGAGGCGCGGCGCGGCCGGCGAGGGGATGAAGGGCGCCGGGAAACCCGGGTGGAGGGCCGCCGCGCCCGCGCGCCCGCGCAAGTCGGCCGCCGGACCGCGCGCCGCGGCGGGGAACGCCAGGACCAGGGCCAGGAACGCCGAGAAGGGCCGGGGGCCGAGCCTCACGGCCTGAGGATAGGTCCTTAGATATGCCATGTCCTGGGTCCTATGGGCCTACCAAATATAGGTCTTTAGTCCTACCTTCCCCCTGGCGACGGCCTGGAAGGACCTGCTATAGTCCTTGCCGTGAAACCGCCCAAACCCCGTCGCGGCGTCTCCGCGGACTGGTCGGTGTACATCGTGCGCTGCGGCGACGACAGCCTGTACACGGGCGTCGCCAAGGACGTCGCCGCCCGCGTCGCCAAGCACAACGCCGGCCGCGGTGCGGCCTACACGCGCTCCCGCCTGCCCGTGAGCCTGGTCTGGTCGAAGAAGGGCTTCACGCGCTCCTCCGCCCTCTCGAAGGAGGCCGCGGTCAAGCGCCTGCCGCGCCCGCTCAAGCAGGCGCTCGCCGCGGGGAAGAAGAAGTGAGGTCCGCGGCCCTCCTGCTGCTCGCCCTGGCCGCGCCGTCGGCGGCGGTCCCGGTCTTCAGCCCGGACGGCTTCGTCTCCGTGACCACCGCGACGCCCCTCGCGTTCGACTCGGCGTCGACGTACCCCATGCGCATGTACTTCATGCGGCATTCCTCCTCCTCCACCGAGGTGCTCTCGGCGGCCTCGCCGACCGGCCAGGTGTGGACCGTGGACGCGGGCGTGCGCCTGACCACCTTCACCGTCCCCCTGGTGTCGGCCTCCTCCATCACCGGCATGGGCGTGCTGCCCCTCAACGGCGGCGGCTTCCGCGCGGCCTACGGCATCATCTCGACGACGGGCTCCTGGCGCATCCACACCGCCACCTCCGCCGACGGCTTCGCCTGGGCCAACGACACCGGCACGGCCTTCGAGTTCGCCGGCGGCGCGGACTACGTCGGCGCGCCCGCCCTCGTCGAGCTCGACAGCGGCGACTGGCGCATCTATTTCATCCGGGACGGCAGCGGCGGGGACGACCTCGGCGACCGGCGCGTGTACACGGCTCTTTCGACCAACGAGGGCCGCAACTGGGGGAGCGCCTCGCTGGTCTCCGGCTCCACCCTCACCTACCAAGTGGGCGCCGGAAAGCGCACGGACGGGCGCGTCCGCTTGTTCTATTCGCAGCCGCAGAGCGGCAGCTCCAGCGCCACGGTGGTCGCCAGCGCCCTCTCCTCC
>CAZTZW010000056.1:0-10893 GCA_964618085.1 uncultured Elusimicrobia bacterium | reverse complement strand
GGGGCCCGGGCCGCCTCCGGGAGACGGGGACGGAGACCCCGAGCGCGGACCGCCCGGATCGCCGCCGCCTCCGCCGCCGCGCGGACTGCCGAGACGGAAGCCGCCGCCGGGGCCGCTCGGGCTGCCGCCGCCGTAGGAGCCGTCGCTCGGCGGGCCCTTGGGGTTGCCGACGCGGTTCTCCACGGTGACGGGGACGCAGCCGCGCTCGGCCCAATCGAGCAGTTCGCCGGCCTTCGCGGACGTTCCCGTCGACGGCTTCACCTGGTAGGAGAAGTGGACGTCCTTTGTCACGACGCGGAAATTCAGGCAGTCCGCCGCGCCGGGCGGCGGGAATTCCTTCAGGTACATCTGCATGCAGCGCTGGAGGTTCGAGGCGTAGCGCACCGTGTCGGTCGCGGTCGAGAGGTTCTCCCGGACCAAGCCCTGCGCGGCGCCGCGGACGATGGGCTCCGTATCGCCTCCGCTCTTGAGCGTCGTCTGGTAGCCCTCGAGGTTGGACACGCACTTCGACGGCGGGACCGGGGCCGGCGGCGGGGGCGCCGCGGCGGGGGCAGGAGGCGCGGGCGGCAGCGCCTTCAGCGGGGCGGGCGGGGACGCGGGCTTCTCGCAGTTCAGCTCCTCGACCTGGCCGTAGCGCTTGACGATGTCCTTCCCGGGCTGCTCGGAGTAGGTGAGCTTCAGGCCGTCGGCGTCGGCGCCCGTGCGCACGCAGATGACTTTGCGCTTCGACAGGAACTCCTCCACCTTCTCGCTGAAGCACAATGCCTTCTTATCGCCCTCGTCCTCGTAGCCGGTCCGGTAGATGATCAGGGAGGAGGATTCGCGCAGGATCTCGATGCGCTCGTCGCGCTCCTTCGCCTGCAGGTAGCCGTCGAGGTTGGACTTGCAGGGGTGGATGGGCTTGAAGACCTTGGGCTTCGGCGGAGCCGGAGCCGGAGCGGGCGCCGGGGCCGGCGCGGGCTTCGGAGGCTCGCAGTCCAACGCCTCGATGCGGCCGAAGCGCCGGACCTGGTCCTTGCCGGGCTTCTCCGTGTAGGTGAGGAGCAGGCCCTGGTCGTCGACGCTCGTGCGCACGCAGGTCGTCCGCCGCGAGGAGAGGAACGTCTCGACCTTCTGACTGAAGCAGGCCGCCTTCTTGTCGTCCACGTCCTCGACGCCGGCGCGGAAGATGAGCAGCGAAGACGCTTTCTTCAGTATCTCGAACCGCGCCGCGGGGTCGGCCGCCTCGTGGTAGCCCTCGAGGTTGGACTTGCAGGGATGGACGGGCTTATAGACCGGCGCGCGCGCGGCGGGCGTGACGGGCGTGGTCGCTTTCTTCTCGGCAGGTTTGTCGACCGGCTTGGCGACGGGCTTATGGACGGGCTGCTTGGCGGGCTTGTCCGCGGTCTTCTCGGCGGGGCGCTTCGCCGGCGGCTCGGCGGAGGCCACGGTCTCCGGGGACGCGGCGGCGACCAGCATCAGCTCCGCCTGCTCCTCGCGGCGCCGGCGTCCGTCGAACAACGCCTGCGGGTCGGCGACGGCGTCGCGCAGGCCGTCCACGTCGGCGCTCGCCGCCGCGTACGACCCGGCCGGGACGGCCTTGGGCCGGGAAGCGGCGGACGGCGTCGCGTCGTCCGCGCAAGCGCCGCTGGCCTTCAGGAGCGCGGCCGCCTTGACCAGCGCCTCCGCCTGGGGACCCGCCGCGGGAGCGGGAGCCTCGCTCAGACGCTTGGACTCCTCACACAGGGCGGTGAGGGCGGTCCGGTCGTTCGCCGCCGCCGCGCGCCGCGCCTGGGAAAGGAGCTTCTCAGGGGCGCTTTGGGGGGAGGAGGCCGCGGCTCGGGAGGAGACGGAAAGAAGGGCGAGCGCGGCCACGAACGCGGATGTCACATATTAAAGGATACTGGCGGTCGGCTTTCGGGAACAGTGTCCTTCGCCCTAACCCCCGAGGCTGGTGGTCCCATTTTTTCCTGGGCCCTTGATTTCTCGGCCGCGCAAGGCCCTGGGTCCAAAAGACCGGATGAAAGCCCCATCCGACCCATAGTGCGGGAAGTCGCAGCTGGTAAAATATCCCGTATCCGGACGATTTTTAGGACCAACGACCTCCCGATGACCCTTTTCATGACTTTCCCCTCCCGCCGAGCCGCCTCCGCCGCTCTTTTCCTGTCTTTGGCCGCCGCCGCCCCCGTCCGCGCCGCCAACGACCCCTGCATCCCGTGGATGGGCACGGCCAAGGTCTGGACCTACTCGGACAACGGCGTGACCCGGCCCCGGACCTTGCGCCAGTGCGGCGGCGTCCCCGCCGGGGCGCTGTCCTACGCCCGCCGCTGCATGGAGAAGTTCGGCGACCGCCTGGCGAGCCGCAAGCACGTGATCATCGGCGACTTCTCCTCGAACAACAACTTCGTCCGTCTCTACGTCCTCGACTGGAACCAGGCCGACCCCGAGGCGTCCGTCCCCATGCTGCGCGGCGGACTGATGCACGGCGTGGGCAACGAGCACGACGCCGCCACCGGCGTCCCCCGTGCGGCGCTGGACCAGTGGGAGTCGAACGCGACGCCGGGCGGCTGCATGCGCCTGTTCGGCCGCGGCAACGAGCAGACCTTGCCGACGGTCGCGCGGAACCTCCAGGCCTACCGCTTGGACGGCCTGGAGTACCGCAACGCGTGCACCGACGTCCGCGGCGTCTTCTTCCACGAGAGCTACCTGGGCGAGAACGGCATCAACCTCGTCGAGACGCGGCGCTACGAGGAAGCGACCCGCCGGGACCTGAGCGCGGCGGATTTCGCGCGCATCCGGCCCGGCCGCAACCTGGGCATCACGCCCGGCCCCGGCTGCGTGGTCGCCAGCAACGACGATTTCGACTTCATCAAGGCGAGCGGCGTCGTCCCGGACCCGGGCGCGAACTGGCAGCCGCAGATGCCCGCCCGCCAGCGCGAGGGTATCCTCTTCGTCTCGTGGTTCTGGGGCGACAACGACGACCAGACCATCGTCTCCCGCTACGAGTCGCCCCAGCGCCGCTGCACGAACGCCTCGCAGGGCGTGCGGACCCCCGCCATCCCGCGGACCGACCCGAACATCCCCGCGCTGCGCCAGCTCGAAAACATCCAGTGGCAATGACGCGCTCCGCTCTCGCGGCGCTGGCCGCCGTCGCGCTGTGCTCCGCCTGCGAGTCCGGCCCGGTCCTATCGCAGACCCCGCTGGAGACCCTCTCCGGAGCGATGGCCGCCCCCCTCTCCGAGTGCCCCACCGAGAAGTGCCTGACCGTGGTCGTCGTGCCGTGGAGCGGCGTCTGCCAGGCCATCGCGCCGCACGTCGTCGCGCTGCGCGACCATCTCGCGGCCAAGGGCGTCACGACGCGCGTGGTGGTGGCGCGCGCCCCACTCGACAAGCTCAAGCCCTTCGCCCAGGTCTACGGGCCGGACGCCCAGCTCGACCCGGACGGCGCGGCCGTCCCGACGGACGACGGCGTGCCCTTGTTCGTGGTGACGGACCGCGAAGGGCGCCGCCTCAAGCGCGTCGTCGGCTTCCCCAGCGGGGCCACGACCCCCGAGAGCCTGTCGGCGGCGTTCCTCCTCCCCTGACAACTGAGAAAGGGGACAGGTACCTAACTCAGTTCTATATGAAACTGAGTTAGGTACCTGTCCCCTTTCTCAGTTGTCAGCGCGCTGGCTTGAAGCCCGCCAGCACCGACTTGAACGCGGGCCGCAGACGGCGGTCCAGCGAGGCCGGCGCCACGTACACGAGGAGGTAGTACCCGCCCTGGGCGGGCACGAGCACGCGCTCCTCCCGGAGCGCGACCTCGCGCGCGTCGAGGGAGCGCGGCGGGACGAGCTCCGTGAGCTCGCGCTCCAGGCGTTTGCCGGCGCGCCCCCCAGCCGACGCCGGCGCGGCCTTGCCCTCCTTCCAGCCCGGAGGGCGCGGCGTCTTCGACGGCGCGGTGAGGCGGGCAAGATGCTCGTCGAGCGCCTCCGGCGCCGCCGCGATGAAGCGCGCGCTGATGCGCGCCGTGAAACCCTCCGCGTCCGGCCCCGCGAGTTCGACGTCGCCGTCCCGCCGCGCCCCCGCCCAGCCCTTGGGGACGGGAAGGGAGAACGTCTCCGTCTCGATGGAGGCGGGCACGGCGCCGCGGACCGGGCCGGCGGCCTCGCCGCGAGCGGCGCCGGCGAGCAGGACGGCCAGAAGTAGATGCCTCATGGGTTCCTCACGACCTCCGCTTCGAGCACCTGCGTCCGCGCCTTCTCGAGCTCGCCGCGCAAGTGCCGGGTCCAGTCCGCCACGAACCGCTCCCGGGCGAGGTTCTGGTCGATGATGGGCTCGTGGTTGAGCACGTGCTGCCGGAGGTAGGGCGTGCCCACGGTCCTGTACGCCTTATCGAGCGTGGCCCTGTCGAGGTAGGTCGCGGCGAAATCCGGTCCGTTCTCCAACGCCTCCCGCTCCTCCCGCGGCAAGGACGCGCGGCGCTCGAGCTCGCGTCGGATGGGCTCGAGCCCCCGGGCGTTGTCGGCGATCGCGCACCAGGCGTGCGAGCCCATGGTCTGGAAGACGGAGTAGACGTCGCTGAGCCGCTCGAGGCCCCCGAGCCCCTCGTGCTCGGCGCGATACGCCGTGCCCAGGAGGTGCCGCGCCTGCCGGCCCTCGTCGTCCTTGCGCTTGGCCGAGGCCTCGATCGTCGCGCGGAAGGCGGGATCCTGGCGCAGCTTCGCCAGCACGAACAACGATTCCGCCTGGAAGGCCTCCACCTCGTCCTCGCGCAGGACGACGGTCTCGAAGCCCACGCGGCGACGGGCCTCGTGCTGGGCGTGGTGCATCACCTCGTGGGCGTAGGTGACGGACATCAATCGGGCGAGGTCGCGCATGACGGCGGGGTCGCGGGCCGCGGCCTCGTAGTCGAGCCCCCGGGCCTTGAGAAGGCGGTCGACGCCGCGCTTGTTGAACTCCACGGCGCCCTCCTGCGTCAGGAAGTGGGCGATCGAGGAAAAGCTCTGGGGCGGGAAATCCCTCACCCGCACGATGCGCGCCACCGGCGGCTGATACGTCTCATAGAGCTGCTTGAAGATGCCGCCCATCGTCGACGCGGCCATCTCGCCGGCCAGCGCCTCGGAGAGCGCCTCGGTGAACCGGGCGAGCGCCGCGGGAGCGGCCTTCTCCACCCCCGCGACCGGCGCGTCGCTCGGGCGGAATGCGCCGCGCTCCTGCCGAGGGCCCGCCTGGTCGAACAGCGCCTTGAGGCCCTCCAAACGCTCCTCCAGCGTCGCGCCCGAGCGCGCGCGGCGCACGGCCTCGGCGTTGGACGCGAGCAGGCCCTTCGGCAGCTCCTTGAGGCCGCGGAACACCGAGCGGTGGCGCGCCGCGTGCTCGAGGAGTTGGTCGCGGACGTTGGGCTCGAGGTAGTTCCCCACCTCCAAGGCGCCGTCCACGAGCTTATCCGCCGCGGCCTCGTTCGCCGGCAGCTCCTTGAGGAGCGCCTGGCGCCGGTCCTCGACGGCGTCCTTCACGGCGAGCATCCGGTCGGCCAGCTTGAGCGCCTTCCACCGCGCCTCATCGTGTCCCTGGCGGACGACCAACTCGCGCAGGAAGGGCGGCAAGGTCGCCCAGTGCATGTAGGCCGCGGCCAGGAACCCCTGGTCGCGCGGGGTCAGGCTGTGGTAGCGCTTCACCCACGCCAAGGTCCGGTCGAAGTCCTGACAGAAGCGGCACAGGGGGCGCACGGACAGGGCGAGCCGTATCTCCTTGGGGTCGCTCAGCCGGTCGGCGCGTCCCCACAGGAGCACGGTCTCGATGTCGACGAGCTCCAGGGCGCGCGTCTTGAGGTAGCGCGCCTTGACGGCGTCGGCGGCGTAGAGACGGTCGAAGAGCGCATGGTCCGCCAGGAAGACGCGCGCCTGGACCGGGTCGTCCTCCTTCAGGATGCGTTCGGCGAAATCCGGGGCCAGGGGCGGCAGGGCTCCCGCGAAGGGAGCCGCCAGCAGGACCGCCAGGAGGAGGATGGGGCGCACGAGGGGTTCCTCCTCGGAGGATACCCGCCTCCCCGTCGAACGTCAAGGCCGGGAAATGATAGCCTGTCCCGCATGAAAGACCGCATCGCGCCCGAGTTCATCCGCGCCATCCCGAAGTCCGACCTCCACCTCCATTTGGACGGCTCCCTGAGGCTGAAGACCCTCATCGAGCTGGCGCGCGAGGCCAAGCTCAAGCTCCCCTCCTACACCGAGGCGGGCCTGCGGCGCCTGGTCTTCAAGGACGCCTACAAGGACCTGCCCGATTACCTGCACGGCTTCATGTACACCTGCGGCGTGCTCAACGGCGAGCTCGACAACCTCACGCGCGTGGCCCAGGAGCTCGTCGAGGACAACGCCGCGGAAGGCGTGCGCTACATCGAGGTGCGCTTCGCCCCCCAGCTCCACGTGACCTCCACCATCGGCGTGCGCGACGTCGTGCGCGCCGTCAACAAGGGACTGGCCGCCGGCGCCAAGGCGCACAACGCGTCGCGCGCGGTCAAATCCGGCGAGGACCTCCCCTTCCACTACGGCATGATCCTCTGCGCGATGCGCCGCTTCAAGCGCGGCATGTCGCCGTACTTCGCCGACATGCTGCGCCTCATGGAGCACTCGCCCAAGGACGAGGTGTACGCGGCCGCGTCCCTCGAGCTGGCGCGCGCGGGCGTCGAGCTGTCCGAGGAAGGCCTGCCCGTCGTGGCCTTCGACCTGGCCGGCGAGGAGTCGGGCTACCCGCCCGCCGACCACTGGGCCGCCTACCAGTACGCCCACAACCACTTCCTGCGCAAGACCGTGCACGCGGGAGAGGCCTACGGCCCCGAGTCCATCTGGCAGGCCGTGACGCAGTGCCACGCCAACCGCATCGGCCACGGCACCTTCCTCTTCGCCCACGACCTCATCGCCGACCCCAAGATCGAGGACCGGCGCAAGTACGTAGACGACCTGGCCAACTACCTCGCCAGCCAGCGCATCGGCATCGAGGTCTGCGTCACCAGCAACCTCCAGACCATCCCCTCCATCAAGTCCATCGCCCACCACCCCATCCGCAAGATGCTCGACTACGGCCTGTCGGTGTCGGTGTGCACGGACAACCGCCTGGTCTCCAACACGACGGTGAGCCGCGAGATGGGTCTCATCGTCGAGCACGCCAAGCTCTCGCGCGCCGAACTGCGCCGCCTGGTCATCGCCGGCTTCAAGGGCAGCTTCTTCCCCGGCACCTTCGGCGAGAAGCGCAAGTTCGTCTCAGCGGTCGGCGCCCGCTACGACGCCCTCGAATCCAAGCTCACCCCCTAACAGAAGGGACAGGCACTTTCGTTAGGGTAAGGCGCTTTTCGCGCTGAAACGGCCTACCCCTAACGAAAGTGCCTGTCCCTTCTGTTAGGGTGCGGTGCGGCCGCAGGAGAAGGTGAAGACGGCGGCCAGCATGATGAGGCCGGCCACGGCGGAGAACACCCAGGGGCCGTAGGCGGGCGGGCGCGTCGAGACGGAGGGACGCCGCCCGGGGCCCAGCGGCGGGAGCGCGACCATGGCCGCGTCCACCTCGTCGAGCGTGTAGCCCTTCTTGGCGAGCAGCTCGCGGACCTGGGTGTCGGTGCGCAGCTCCCGCTCGGCGAAGGCCAGCACCATCGCGTCGTGCACGCGCGCCGGGTCGGTGGCCGTCATCATGCTGGGTCGCGTCGCACGGTATCGGGCGAGAAGGCGGGCACGCACACGGCGACGTACTCCGCGCCCTCCGCGCCGGGCGTCGAGTAGCGGACCCACTCGCCCTTGAAGGTGTGGACCCCTTGGCCGGCCGCGACGTCGAGCGCGCCGGACTTGGTCTCCACGCGCAGGACGCCCTTGAGCACCACGGTGTACTCGTCGAACTCGGGGGTCTGCCCGGGCTCGACCCAGCCGCTCGGGCTCTTCATACGCGCGACGCTCACCGAGGGCGTCTTCGTGTTCACGCGCCCCACGAACTCCTGGATGAGCTTGGGCTTGGTGCCCGCCGCCTCGATGACCGTCGGCTTCTCGATGAGCTGCGCCACGTCGAGATTCTAGGACAAAAATTAACAATGGGGCCAGGCACCGAGTTAACAAGTCGAAAAGTTAACTTGGTGCCTGGCCCCTTCGTTAACTTATTTCTTCAGCGACCAGGCCTGGAGGGACTCGGACTGAGTAGAGCGCAGGCGCAGGCCCAGGTCGATGGTCTCGAGGGACTGGTCCAAGGTCTTGCGCGCCATCTCCACGTCGTTGGCCGGAGCGCGGAAGAACGCCTCGGCCTCGGCGCGCCACTCGGGCGAGACCAGGCCTCCGGCGGCGGCGACGACGCGCGTCGCGCCGCGCGGACCGACCTTGGCGACGAGCGCCGGCCAGTTCGCCTTGACGAACTCCCAGGCCCGGCCGCGCGACGACGGGTTGGACAGGAGCCACACGAAGGGCTTCCACGCGTCCTGCGCGCGGATCTCGGACGACAGCGTCATCGCGAGATAGCGCTCCAACAGCTCCGGCGCCGTGAACTCGGCCAAAGCGCGCAGCATCAGTTCCTTCTGCTCGGGCGTGCGCGGCGCGGCGAGCCGCTCGCGGAACGCGTCGAACAGCGCGGGCTCGTTACGGCGCGCGGCCGCGTTGAGCACGACGACCTGCAGCGAGGCGTCGAGCTTCGCCGGGTCCTCGAGATAGGCCTTCAGGCGCGGCGTCACGCCCTTCTCGACGGTCGCGGGCGCCAGCAGGGCCAGGATGTTAAGCACGGTGGGCCGTGTGAGCGTCGCGTCGACCGTCTCGCCGCGCTTCTTCTCCCAGCCAAGGCGGGCCAGCGCGGGCGCGAAGAAATCCGCGGCGAACGCGGACAGGCGCGCCTTCTCGGCGTCGGTGGCCGCCAACTCCAGGCGCAAGGTCCGCAGATAGCCGGCGGCGTCCTCCAGGATGAGGCGGGAGTCGTCGCCCTTGAAGGCCGCCAGGGCCGCGAGGAACTCGTCGACGGGCATGGCGCCCGCGCGCGTCTGAGCCCACAGGTGGTTGAGCAGGCCGGAGCGCTCGCCCGCGGTCAACTCGCCTTTGTGCGCCAGCACGCGCTCGAGGGTCTCGCGGCCGAAGGAAAGGCGGAAGTAGCCGAGCTCGCCGGCGTTGGGGTAGGCCCACAGAAGCTCGCCCTTGCCGGGCAAGGAGACCGTCTCGCGCGCGCCCGTGAGGAGCACGCGGTGGAGGCGGGTCTTCTTCTCGCCTTTCAAGCGGTAACGGATGGTCATGGGCACGGGCCACAACGACTCATCCTTCAAGCCGAAGGCGGAGAAGCGCTTCTGCTCGAAGGAGAGCGCGCGGCCGCCCGCGGCGGCCGCGGACATCTCGACGACGGGCACGCCCGGCCGCTCCAGCCACTTCTCGGCCATGTCGCGCACGGGCTTGCCCGACGCGCGCTCGATCTCGCGCCAGAAGTGCGCCGACTCGGCGTTCTTGTAGGCGTAGCGCTTCATGTAGGCGCGCACGCCCTTGAGGAAAGCCTTCTCGCCCACGTAGTCCTCGATCATGCGCAGCAGCGCGCCGCCCTTCTCGTAGGACATCGGGTCGAACATGGCCTGGATCTCGGCGGGCGTGGAGGCCTGCGAGCGCACGGCGCGCGTGCCGGGCAACGCGTCGATGGACAGGGGCGAGCGCTTGCCCTGGCCGAAGTCCTCCCAGACCTTCCAGCCCGGCTTCCAGGCGTGCACGGCCTTGTAGGCCACCCACGTCGCGAAGGCCTCGTTGAGCCACAGGTCGTTCCACCAGCCCATGGTGACGAGGTTGCCGAACCACTGGTGCACGACCTCGTGGCTGACGACCTCGGCCACGCGGCGCTTGGCCGCGTCGGAGGAGAGCTTCGGGTCGATGAGGAAGGACGCGTCGCGGAAGAGGATGGCGCCCCAGTTCTCCATGGCGCCCGAGGCGAAGTCGGGCGAGACCACGAGGTCGAGCTTGGGCAGCATGTACGGATAGGCGAACCACTTGTTGAGGAAGCCCAGCGCGCGGACCGCGGCGTCGAGCGCGAAATCGGCCTGCGCGAGCTGCTCCGGCGGCGCCCAGACGGTGACGACGGTCTTGCCGACCTTGCGGCTCTTGGGCGCCAGGCGCGCGGCGAACACCGCCAGCAGGTACGACGACATCTTCGGCGTCTCGGCGAAGGTCACGACGCGGCGGCCGTCCTTCGTCTTGTCGGAGACCGCTGGCATGTTCGACAGCGGCTGCAGCCCCGCGGGCACGTCGAGCGTCAGGCGGAAGCTCGCCTTGAAGTCCGGCTCGTCGAAGCTGGGCAGGACGCGGCGCGCGTGCGTCGGCTCGAGATGGGTGAACGTCCAGGCCTCTTCCTTGCCGGCGGTCTTGCCCCGGGCCTTGAACAGGCCGCGCATGAGCTCGTTGGCCTTGCCGGAGTACTCGAACTCGAGGACGGCCGCGCCCCTCTTCAGGGGGGCGTCCAACAGCAAGGTCACCGTCTCGGACTTGTCGTCGACGAGCACGCGCGACGCGTCGAGCGGGCGCCCGTTCACGAGGACCTTGCCGTAGACGAGGTCCAGCGAGTTCAAGACGACGCGGTCCGTGGGCGCGCCGACGTTCACGCTAGTCTTGACCCGTCCACTGAAAACGCCGGTCTCCGGCTCGATGGTCAGCCGCAGGTCGTAGCGCTTGGGCTTGACCACGCGCGGCAGGCGGCCGGACGCGGCGGGCTTGCCCGCGGACGACGGAGGGAGCGCGGAGCCGCCGGGGGCGTCCGCGATGCCGCCGACCGAGCTGCAGCCGGCGCACGGCGCCGCGAGCTCCGAAGCCTCGTGCGAGAGCAGCGCGTCGAACTGGGCGTCGAGGACGGCGCGCGGCGCGTCGTGCGCCGTCTCCAAGCGGGAACCCAACGTCTCGAGGGCGGCCCGCGGCGCGGCGATGAGGTCTTCCGGACCCGGTCAGCCGGCGTCCC
>CAZTZW010000055.1:0-11006 GCA_964618085.1 uncultured Elusimicrobia bacterium | reverse complement strand
CGCGGCCTCGTTTGGTTGGACTCATATAGCCGCGGCGGCAGACCCCCTGCGTTAGATGCCCTCTATGAGCAAAAACAGAATGAACGGATTTAAACTGCTTCTTGTCGGCCTGTTCTTGGCACCCCAGGTTTTTGCGGAACAAAGACAGTTAACGTACAAGCCGCTTTATGACGACAAGAAGCTACAGGCCTCGTTCAATGAATGGGCAGATTCCCTGGATTCTCTCGCTGTTAGCTCCGACTACAAGAAGACGACAAAGGATCTCCTTTCAGTCGATGCTAATCGCCAACTCGCTGCCATCCAAACTCTCGGGGCCAGCGCTGACCTCCGTGTAATTCCGTGGCTCGTTCCTTTCCTCAATCAGGAAAATCCCACCCTTAGAATATGGGCCGGCTCTTCAATTGAAAAAATCATCTCGGCAATCGTGAACAAGGCACCTGCTGAGCGAGCTAAACGAGCGGCCGAACTGCGTCCAGCGGCATGGATATCGGTGCTCATGTTTCGGAAGCCGGATGACGGAAGCACTTGGGCTTATGCGGCAAATATAGCGCGCACTCTCCGGATAAAGGAATTTGAGCATGAACTTATCAAAGCAACCGGAAGCGTCCATCCGGCAACAAGCAACGCCGCTAAAAGCGCACTTGAGGATTTGAAAGGCAAGGCACAGTGAGGCATCTAACTAATGGATAGAGCGGTCGGCGCCTCGGTGAGGAACATCTTGATAGGCGCCGCCGCTCATCCTCGGCGTTAGGGCGCTGAATGAGGAACGGCAGATCTGGGTGTATACATGGTGTGGCCGGCCACACTATGTATACAGTGAACGCGAAGAGTTCGCGGTAGGGGCAGTATCCAGACTTGTAGTTACCTGTAGTTGACCAATCGGCGCTTGTACGTGTCTCGGTCGGAATAGACCCACTGCCGGGCCGTTCCGGGCCTCCCAGCCCGCGCTCGGCATGAGCGCTCGGTGCTAACCTAAGGGCATGAACATCGCCCTTTGCTTCCTGCTCTCTGTCGCCCACGCCGAAGCTGATTGGACGCGTGTCGCCGTCGACCTTCCCGCCGTGACCGCGCCCGCCGCTGGGCCCGTTCCGGCCGAGCGTGAGGCGTTGCGCGAGGCCGCGGCGCTCGTCGTGGAGCAGTACGTCGAGGCGGTGGACCCCGGCACGCTCGCTTCCGCCTCCCACATGGGCGAGCTGCTGGCCCGGTTGGATGAGTACTCCTCTTATCAGGACGCGGCGGCGTACGAGCGGTTGTGGCGGCGGCGGCGCTTTGGGCATATGCCGGGGGTCGGGGTCATCTTCGAGCATGAGAAGAAGCCCGGCGAGGCGCTCGTGGTGGCCTATCCGCTGGCGGGTTCGCCTGCGGACGCCGCGGGCATCGCGCCGGGGGACCGGATCCTCAAGGTCGGGGACGTCGACCTGGTGCCGCTGTCTTTCGATGAGGCGGTGGCGGCGTTCCAGGGCGAGCGCGGCACGGTCGCCGCCCTCGAGGTCGAGGGGAAGGGACGTTTGGACGTCATGCGCGAGCGCATCCGTCCTGACACGTTCACGTCTCTGCTCCTCCCAGGCGAGCCGAAGACGGGCTACCTGCGCTTCTCCGAGTTCACTTTGAAGACGGCGGGGCGCACCGCTAAGGCGCTGGAGAGGCTGCGCGAGCAGGGCATGCGCGCGCTCGTCATCGACCTGCGGCGCAACACGGGCGGCGAGGTGGAGGCGGCCGTGCTCATCGCGGGGCTGTTCCTGCCGGAGGGTTCCGAGGTGGTGCGTCTGCGCGGGCGGGGCGGTGAGCAGGTGCTGCGCACCGACTTCGCCGGGCCGTTCCGGGACTTGCCGGTGACCTTGCTGACCGACCATGGGACCTTGTCGGCCAGCGAGATATTGGCCGGCGCGCTGCAGGACCATCGCCGCGCGACGACGGCGGGGTCGCGCACGGGCGGCAAGGGGTCGATGCAGATGACCCACGTGCTGAGCAACGGCGGGGCGCTCAACCTCACCACGCATCGCTGGTATACGCCGCTCGGACGTTCCATCGCCAAGACCGCGAGCGGGCCCGGCGGCATCGAAGCCGACCTGCCCGTGTCCGCCGGCTCCGCGGCCCAGATGCGTTCCATCCTCGCGCTCATGCGGGCCGCCGGGCCCGGCGCGCCGCCGCTCGCCGCTTTGCCCGACGATCCCGTCTTGCGCGCGGTGCTCGGCCGATGAAGGCGCTGGCGGCGTTCCTCCTGCTGGCGGCCGCGCCCGCCAAGGCGCTGACCGAGCCTCAGTTCACCGAGGCGCTCGAGGTGGTACGCTCGGTCTACACGCCGCTGGCCGCGGCGCGCGGGCGCACCCTGGTCATCGAGGGGTTGTGGGAGCACGAGGGCAGCGCCGTCATCCTCGACGGGCAAGGCGTGTTCCTGATACGCATCGCCGGGGGCATGGCGCGCCTGCCCGAGATGACCCAGGACGCCCTGGCGCTGGCCGTGTGCCATGAGGTCGGCCATCTGATGGGCGGCGCCCCGCGCCAGCGCTATCCGCTGACCAGTTGGGTCGCGGCCGAGGGGCAGGCCGACTACTTCGCCACGCTCAAATGCGCCCGCCGCGTCTTCGCCGACCCCCGTTCCGCCGCGTTCACCCGCTCGGCATGGGTGGACCCCGTCGTGCGGCGCGCATGCTCGAACGCACTGTGCGAGCGCTCGGCCATGGCGGGGGCGTCCTTGGTGGAGGTCCTGGGCCGGCTCAAGTCGCGGACGGCCGTGCCGCGCTTCGACACGCCCGATTTCAGCGAGGCCGCGGTGACGCTGGACGCCTATCCTTCGCTCCAGTGCCGCCTGGATACTTTCTTCCAGGGCGCGCTGTGCGCCCGCGGCGTGGAGGAGAACGTCTCCGGCGGCGACCCGGCGGCGGGCGCCTGCACCGCGGGCCAGGGGCACGCCGTCGGGCGGCGCCCGCGCTGTTGGTATGCGCCGCCGCAGGGCGAGCCTGACGCGCCCTCGCCGGAGGCCGTGGCCGCGGCGAAGGCGCCGACCATCGTCATCCAGCGCTTGATGCTGCCGCAGCCCGACTTCGACGGGAGGCGCTGATGCTCGCCGCTTTGCTCCTCGCCGCGTCGGCCGTCGCCGCGCCGCATCCCGTCTATGAGGACATCCAGTCGCGAAGCGGCGCGCTCGGTCCCTGCGCCTTGGCGCTGGCGGAGCCGTATGGGCGCATCGCGTCCGTCGAATCGGCGGAATCGAGTTGGGCGGCGCAGGACTTGCGCGATGGGACGTGCCGCGTGGCGCCTTTGGGGGCGGGCGGGGCGACCTATGTCGAGGTCTCGCCGGCGGAGCGCGACCGGCAGGCCGTGTTCCCGGGGGCCGAGATGGTGGCCATCGTGCACGTCCATCCGCTCGATAACGCGCCGTACTTCGCGGACGCGGCTTACGCGGGCGAGGTCATGTTCGCCGACGCGGATGCGGTCGCGGCGCGGCGGCTCTCCGGACCGGGGTGGCGCGCTTTGGTGGATTCGGTGCGCGCGGGGAGGGCGCCGGGGTTCAACCTCAGTCCGCCCAGCATCCAGGACCTGCTCGTGGCGGGGGGAGACGAGGAGTACAACCGCGGGCGCAAGCGCGTGGTCAACGTGGTGCTGACCTCGGGCGGGGCTTGGACGTATTCCGTTCCCGATCCGGCGAAAGCCCGCAAGGCTTTGGAGGACTTGGTGGTGTACGCCAACATGTACGAAGTCTCGCGGTCGCCGACGGCGACGCCTGCCCGGCGCGAGCGCGGGCGTCTTCTGTATGAGAACGCGCGGATGGACCCGGCTGTGGCGGGACTCATCGATGCCTGGGCGGAGGCGTCTTTGGGGCTGCGCGCGCCTTACTCCGGGGCGGCGACGGCCTTTCTCGGAGCGGGGGAGCCTTCGGCCGTGCGGCGCGAGTACGCGGACAAGCTCGTCTTGGCGCGGAGGTTCTGCGCGTTGCTGGCGACGCTCGGCGTGGACGCGACCTTCGAACCCTTCTAGAGGGACTTCAGCGCTTCGGCGTGACGCTTCTTGAGGCCGGCGCGGAGGGAGCCGCGCAGCTTGAAGGTCGGGAACAGCTTCGCGGTCTCGACCAAGAGGTCGACCGCGCCCTCGACGTCGGAGACGCGGACCATCTCCGGCGCGACGGCCTTGGCGCCCCAGCCGTTGTGGTAGTTCACGAGCGGCACGGCCACGCCCGCGGACTCGTAGCCGAAGGCCTGGTAGGCCGTCGCCTCGCAGGTGCCGCCGGTCAGGCGCAGGCGCTGGACCTTGGTGCCGCGCTTGCGCAGGACCGCGCCCGCGGCGTCGAGCAAGGCCACGAGGTTCAGGTCGAAGGCCGAGGCCTTGTCGCCGAGGCGGATGGTCGGGCCCTTGCCGGGGCGCGAGCCGGGAAGCTCGCGCGAGGATTCGATGGAGAGGTAGGAGTCGCCGGCGGGCAGCTCGTGGGAGAGGATCATGTCGAGCGCGCCCACGAAGCCGACTTCCTCGGCGCGGTTGAGCAGGACGGTGACGTTCACCTTGGCCTTGACGGCGGCCAATCGGCGGACGGCTTCGAGCGAGACGGCGCAGCCCAGGAGGTCGTCGACGGAGCGGGAGATGAGCCAGCCCTTCTTCACCTCGCAGGCGGGCAAGGAGAGCACGGCGAAGTCGAGCTTGGCGCCCTTCTTCGGCGGCAAGGTCCAGGTCACGGGATAGTGGTCGGGGGCTTTCTTGGAGGCTTCGCCCAAGACGCCGAGAGCCAGAGGCTCGTTGTCGCGGTTGTCCTTCGCGAAGGCCTCGACGGCGGCGCCGGCCAGGAGGTGCGGGGGCAGGCCGCCCCGCTTGTGCGCGAGAGCGCCCTTGGCCGTGATCTTGGAGAGGTCGAAGGCGGGGTGGTCGAGGTGGGCGGCCAGGGCGAGCGCGGGCTTCTCGTCGCCCGCGCCGCGGTAGGAGACGACCACGCCGCCGCGGCGCTTGGCGACGCGGGCCTTGCCCTTGAGGTGGACGCGCAGCCACTCCATCAGCTTGCGGGTCACCGCGGTCTCGCGGAAGGGGGCGGTGGG
The DNA here is from genome assembly GCA_964618085.1 of uncultured Elusimicrobia bacterium. Taxonomy (GTDB): domain Bacteria; phylum Elusimicrobiota; class Elusimicrobia; order UBA1565; family UBA9628; genus GWA2-66-18. The sequence continues at coordinate 5,985 of CAZTZW010000055.1, read as the reverse complement.
GACGGACGTCAGGTGCTTGAAGAGGGGGAGGGCGCCGGGTCTCATGCGCACAGTATATGATGTCGCCCGCCGGGCGTGCGCAACGGAGCGGCGCACGGGCGGAGATGCTGCGCAACGCCGCTTCTGGACGCTATGCCGGGGGGAGGTCGGGTCGAAGGCCTCAAGAGCCGCGGCGGCGTCTCGGGTACACTGAGGGCATGAACCTCATCCCTTTCGTCCTCCTCGCCGCGACCGCTCACGCCGCCGCCCCGAAAGTCCTGCCGCCCGCCGTCGTCGCCGCGTTCAGGCAGACCGTCGTCGGTATCCCGCGCCTTTCCGCGGCGTTGTCGCCGGCGGCGCCGAGCGCGTCCCCGCTCACTGGTTCTTTTACCGCGGACCCTGTAACCGTCATCGAAGACTTCAATCGAATGCTCCCCAGGCAGGCGAGCGCGCTGGCCGCGATGCGCGAGAGGCCCGTCGCGCTGCCCGATCCGGCGTCCGACCGCTTCATGATGTCGACCCTCGATCCCATCCCCGAGGGGCCGAGCCAGGAGCGCATCGCCGGCGCGCTGGAGCCCCTGCGCGCCGCGGACGCGGCGCTGGCCAAGCCGGACGCCGACCCGGCCAAGGTCGTCGCGACGCTGTACGGAGACACGGGCGTCCTGCGCGCCCCGAACGATTCACCCGGCGCGTTCGGACTGTCCCTCCCGGGCCCCGGAGACGTCGCCAACGTGGAGCTCGAGCAGGCCATCCGAGCGCAGTGGAACAACAAGTCCTGGAGCTGGGTGCGAAGTCAGTTGGCCGGCCTGCATGACGGGACTCCGGGCAGCGTCACCTCCTATCACGCGACCAAGACGCGCGTCCTGCAGGATCTGATGGCGATGCAGCCCACGCCCCCCGGCCCCATCTCGGATCTCAACGTCGCCCAGATCGCCGATATCGCGTCCCGCTTCCCTAAGAAGGAGGACGCGGAGGCGGCCGTGGCGATGTACGTCGAACGCGGCCGCGACAGCCTGTCGTGGAGGCAGGTCAAGACGCTCATCGGGAACGACTCCAAGGGCGCGGGCGTCGTGGCGGCCTGGCTGCCCCGCTTCCTGGCGCCCAACCGCGAGTCCTGGCTCGAATCCGACTCCAAGGACATCGCCGAGGCCGTGGACCGCATGGGCGACTCCGATGAGTCGATGCGGCAGCTCGTCCGCATCATGTCCCACCTCAAGACGGGCCACTGGGCCGTGCTCGAGCCCCTGCTGCGCGCGCTGCCCATCGGGAATCCCGAGCGTTCCAGCACGCAGGATAAGTTCATCACCCGCTGGGTGAAGGGGCTGCCGTCGAGCGGGATTCCTTCGGTCGACGAGGTCCATGCGGTGGCCGAGGCCGGCTCGCGCGTGCTGGCGGCGCGCGACGGCAACGCGCTCATCGAGTCCTACTTCGACGCCCGCTACAAGCGGATCTCGCGCGACCAGATGAACGTCCTCATCGCGAGACTGCGGTCCAACGGGCGCGACGGCACGGATAGAGAGGCGTTCAAGCGCCGCATGCTCGCCAAGTACCGCGGGGAATAGAGGACTACTCTTCCGCGCCGAACACGCGCACCTTCATCTCGAGGGAGAGGCGGTTCACGCGCCGCTCGTAGTGCTGGGCGTTGAAGGAGTAGTCGAGGACCATGTTCAGGCGGCTGTTGAGGCGGATCTCCGTCCCTACGCCCCAGCTGGGCGACCAGTAGTTGTCGAGGGTGACCGACTGGGTGCGCCGCTCGTTGTCGTCCTCCACGGTCTCCTGCGTCCGCGTGTGGATGTGCTGGACGCCGCCCGCGATGTAGGGGACGAGGCCGACGCGCTCCCGGAGGTCGAAGCCCCACAGCTTCAGCAAGGAGACCTTCGCGTAGCGGAAGTCGAAGGTCTTCACGCGCGTGGTCTGCGGGCCTTCGGAGCCGGCGAAGCGCGTCGAGGCGTCGTTGTAGGAGGCTTCCACTCCGTAGCGCAGGCGCGTCCGCGCGTCCTCGTCGCTGGAGACCAGCTCCAGGCTCAAGGTCGGGCCCCAGTTGAAGTCGTCGACGTTGGCCTCGCGGCCGCGGCTGCCGCTGATGCCGAGGTAGAGGCGGCTCTCTTCTTCCGCCTCCTCCTCTTCTTCGTCTTCCTCTTCGGTTTCCGTCTCCGTCTCATCCGGCTCCGGAGCGGGCTTCACGGGAGGCTTCGTCGCGGGCTTGGCGGGGGCGGGCTTGCCGGTGGGCTTGGGGAGAGGGAGGAGCGGCGCGGCCGAGCCCGGGATGGGAAGCAGGAGCAATAGGAGCAAGGCGCGCCCGATCACCCGGCCAGTATAGCCTAAAGGGCGTTGGGCGAGGCCGGCGCCGCCGGGACCTTGTCCAAGCTGAAGTCGCTCTCGAGCAGTCCCTTCTCGATCTTAGGGTCGATGCCGAGATCGAGCCCCGCGCCTTTGGCCGACTTGGCCGCGTCCTGCAGTTTCTTCATGGTGTCGGGAGTCAGCTTGCCGCCGTCGCGCGTGACCGCGTCGAGGAGCTCTTTCATCGGGCCGCTGACCCCGCCCTGCTGGGCCTTGAGCGTGGCCAGGATGTCGCGGACCATCGCGGGCGTGATGCCGGCGGAGCCGTCGCCGGCCGCGGCCTTCAGGCGGCCCTCCAGGCCGCCCAGGCCCGCCTTGCCCGCCGAGCCGGCGGCGGGCGCCTCGGGGGCGTCGGAGTCGATCAAGGTCGTGCCGGTCGCGCCGCCCGAGACCTCGGCGAGGGGGTTCTCGAAGAACTTGCGCGCCTCGGCGCGCTGGTGGTCGTCGAAGCGCTCCAGCGATTCGACGGAGGGGCCCCGGCCCTTCTTGTCCTTCTTCTTCTCGAAGGCGGCGCGCGTCCGGCGCTGGCACTCGCGCAAAGGCTCGAACTCCTCTCGCGGCTTCTTGGTGGCCGGGTCGGTCAGGCAGTCGGCGTAGGGCCCGGAGGAGGCGGGCAGGGCCAACAACAGGAGCAGCAGGCCGCGCATCGCCCCAGTATGGCTCCGGGCGGACCGACCGTCAAGGGGGCGTCAGTCGGGACGGACCGCGAGGGAGCCGGAGCCGCGGCAGGCGATGTACAGGAACACGAAGCTGTACACCAGCGCCAGCTCGCCCTGGTTGACCGAGGGGAAGAAATTGGCGCCGCCGGCGAACTTCCAGTGGAACTGGGTGTAGGCCACGGCCATGGTGCCGCTGGAGAGGAACGCGGCGGGGCGCGTCTTGAGGCCGATGGCGATGAGGACGCCGCCGACGAGCTCGATGAGGCCGCCGACCCATATCTGCGAGCCGAAGGGCGGGCGGGAGCCGCCGAGCACTTCGAACATCTTCTGGGCGCCGTGCACGGCGAAGAGCGAGCCGGAGACCAGGCGCAGCAGCGTGTAGGAGAAATCGACGTACTTGGAGAGGAATCTCATGACCAGAGTATACTACGGCCCCCGCTTGCGGAGCGCTTCCTTCAGCTTCTCGAAGTCGCCGCGGTACTCGGGGTCGGGCGGCCACTGCGAGACCGCCTCGTCGTAGCGCAGGACGGCCTCCTCGTCGCGGCCGGCGCGCGCGAGCATGGCGGCCAGGACCAGCTGGCGCCGGGCCCGGTGCATGCGGGCCAGCGCGTTCTCGGTCTTGAGCGTCACCGAGCCGGAGGGGCCGTATTCGGGCGCGAACATGCGGGCGTCGTACACGGGCAGCGGCGGCGCCGTCCACGCGCGCGTGCTCTTGCCCACGGCGAAGACCCGGAAGTCCGCGTTCTCATAGACCAAGGTGAAGGACTTGAGCGTCTCGGGCGCGAAGTGGAAGCGGTACAGGGGCATGGCCGTGTCCAGGTCACGCCGCCCCGACAGGTAGCGCGTCCCGTCCTTGGTCTCGTCGAGCAGGTCGGCCGTGGCGTGCACGACGAAGCGGGTCTCGCTGCGGGCGCAGAAGGCGGCGAGCGCCGCCTCGTCGGCGGTCAGGGCGGACAGGTACTCCGCCGCCTTGCGGCGGATGCCGACGGCCTCGAATTTGGGGTGGATGACGGTCGGCGTGTTCGCATAGGCCAGGATGGAGCCGGAGACGCCGATGCCGGCCAGGACGGGGCGGCCCGGTCCCGCGTTCTCCTTGAGCCAGCGCAGCAGCGAGCGCTCGTGCTTGAACGCGGCGGGGACGCCGTACTCGAGCCGCGCCAGCGGGGCCGCCAGCCACATCGCCGGGTTCAGCGGCGAGGCCGGGGCCATGAGCTTGAACGCCTCGAGCGCGGCCACGGACCAGATCAGCCACAGGGCGAGCCGGCGGCGCTTGGCGGCCAGGCGCAGCGCGGAGAGCGCCGCGAAGAAGGCGAGCATCGGGAGGAGGCGCGAGACCATCAACGCGGCCCCGGCGTAGAGCGCGGTCATGGCGTCGGCCAAGGTCCAGGCCGCGGCGCGCGCGGCGGGGACCTCGTCGGCTTTCCGGGAGAGCAGGCGCGGCAGGAGGATGAAGGCGAAAGGGAAGGCGCAGAAGACGAGGAAGGCGGGCTCGGGGGAATCGAAGGGGCCCGTCCACAGGAGGCGGGCGTCGGTGGAGAGCACGGACGGGTCCGCGGGCTTCATCAGCAGGCGGATCAGCTTCTCGCCCAGCATGGCCCAAGCATGGGCGAGCGAGGAGCCGCCGCCGGGGCGCGCCGCGGGCACGGCGAGCATGGCGGCCAGCGCCCCGCCCAGCCCCGCGACGGCGGCCATGCGCGCGCGCTTGAGCGCGTCGGCGTCCTTGCCCGCGCGCACCACCACCCAGGCCAGGGCGACGAGGTAGCTGAGCAAGTAGAGGCGGGCGAAATGCCAGGAGGACATGGACAGGCCCAGCGCCGCGCCCGAGGCGAACGCCCACGGCACCGGGTCCTTGGTCGAGCGGTCGAGCGCGGCCAGCGCCGCGGCGAAGCCCAGGTGCATCACCGGCAAAGCGAAGCCCTCGAAGCCGTAGGTGCCGGCCACGTTGGCCTGCGCCGCCCAGGACAGCCCGTAGGCCGCGGTCGCGGCCAGGGCCAGCGGCGGGTCGCCCGAGAGACGCGAGGCCGCGGCGTAGAACGCGAACAAGGAGAGGCTCGAGACGAAGGCCACCCAGCACACCACGAACCAGCGCAGGTCCGGACGCGGGGCGGGCAGCATGCGCCAGGCCAGGCCGGTCGCGCGCTCCATGAAGGTCGTGACCTCGCGGCGCGTGTCCACGCCCTCGGGCCACTGCGCGTCGGGGTCGTGCGCCGGGAGCTCGCCCTTGGCGACGAGCTCCGCGTAGCGGAACTGGAACGCGCTCTCCGCCCGGTAGTAGCCCGTGCCGTCGGCGGGGTCCCAGCGCGGGGTCTGCGTCGCCCGGCGCAGGCGCAGGTCCACCGACACGAAGAACAGCGCGGCGACGCCCAGCAACGTCGCCAGCCGGCTCACGAGAGCAGGTGGCGGCGGTGGAAGGCCTCGGCCGCGGCGTAGAACTTGAGGCGGTTGGCGGGCTTGGCGAAGCCGTGGCCCTCGTCGGGGAACAGGAGGTACTCGACGGGCTTGCCCTTGGCCTTGAGCGCGTCGACGATCTGCTCGGATTCGGCCTGCTTCACGCGCGGGTCGTTGGCGCCTTGGGCGATGAGGAGCGGGATGTCGATCTTGTCGGCGGAGAAGAGAGGGGACCGCGCCTTCAGGAAATCGGGCTCGGTGTCCACCGCGCCGACGCGCAGGTCGAAGACGCGCTTCATGGGGGCCCAGTACGGCGGGATGGAGTTGATGAGGCTGACGAGGTTGGAGGGCCCGACCACGTCCACGGCGCAGCGGTAGACGCCCGGCGTGAAGGCCGCGCCCGCGAGCGCGGCGTAGCCGCCGTAGGAGCCGCCCTGGATGGCGACGCGCGCGGGGTCGGCGACGCCGGACTTCACGGCCCACGCCACGGCGTCGGTGAGGTCGTCCTGCATCTTGGCGCCCCATTCGCGGTCGCCCGCGTGGAGGAAGCGCTTGCCGTAGCCCGTCGAGCCGCGGAAATTGACCTGGAGGCAGGCCGCGCCGAGCGTGGCCAGCCACT